>JBBSRE010000434.1:0-2720 GCA_038243365.1 Burkholderiales bacterium
AAACAATGAAGCAGCTTAGGGCGTGCGCTCCATGATTCGCCGCACCTGCCCTTCGGCTTTGAGCTGCTTGAACGCGTCCTGCGTGCGCTGCACCGTTGCCGGGGGCGTGGGAAGACTGTAGGCCATGTACAGGCCGGTAGAGGCTTCTTCCAGCGTGAGCACGCGCACGAGGTTGGCGCAGTCGAAGCCGGTCTGCTGACACAGGGAGGTTGCGTCGTCCGTGGTCAGGGGCACCAGGTCAACCTGGCCGCGCAACAGCTTCTGGAAGTTGTCGAGCGACTGAGCTGATACCACCAGGCGCTTGAAACCCTTGGCGCGCAGGTACTGCTGGCGGACGTCGTCGCGCATCACGCCGATGGTGTAGGCCTTGGCGGATTCCAAAGTACCGATATCGAGCGGCTTGGACTTGAGCCGGTACAGGTGGTACTCGATCTTCATGATCTCGCCCGCCCAATGAAACTGCCGCTCACGGGCCGGGGTGCGCGCTATCAGGAAGATGAGCACGTTGGGTTCTTTGAGTGCCAAGTCGTAGGCCCTGGCCCAGGGATACAGGTGCACTTGATAGCCGGTGAGCCCCGCGCGCCGCAGCGTCAGCTCGACCACCTGGGTGGCGGTCCCCACCACCTTGCCGTCCGCGACGTAGGTGTAGGGCGTGGTTTCGGTGACGGCGTCGATGGTCTGCGCGTGCGCCGCTGCCGCTCCCAGGGTAAGCATCCAGAACCAAAAAACGCTGCATCGCATGGTGCTTCTCCGTAAGGGGGGGGGGCTATTCCGGCCCAACCACTTGGTTGCGCCCGGCGGCTTTGGCGCGGTACAGGGCTGCGTCCGCCCTCTGGAACAAAGCGTCGAAATCGTCGTCCTGTTCGGTGGACAGTACAGCCAGGCCGACGCTGATGGTCACGACCCGCGCTGCGGCAGAGTAGAGGTGTTCGACGCCGCATTCAGCCACCGCTTCGACCAGCTGCTTGGCCAGCAGTTGGGCGCCCAGGCTGTCGGTGCCGGGCAGGATGGCGCCAAACTCCTCGCCGCCAATGCGCGCCACCACGTCGCCGGCGCGTCCGAGCCGGGCTCGCAGCGTCTGCGCCACCACGCTCAGGCAGCGATCGCCCATGGCGTGGCCGTAGTGGTCGTTGTAGTCCTTGAAGCAATCGATGTCGCAAATCAATAGAGCCAGGCTCTCGCCGTTGCGCCGGGTACGGCGCATTTCAACGGCCTTGGCTTCGTCGAAATACCTGCGGTTAGGCAGGCCGGTCAAGGGGTCGGTGCGCGCCAGGCTCTGCAAGCGCGCATTGGCCGATTGAAGTTCCTCCGTGCGCTCGGCGACGAGTCGCGCCAGATCGTCGCGGTGATCGGCGAGCTCTTGCTCGTAGCGCCGCTGGCTCGCTAGGTGAGCAGCCAGGCTCGTTTGCAACTGGTTGACGCCGGACTCGAGCTGGGTCAGTTCGTCCTGCGGGTGTTGTGGGCGCTCCAGCTGCAACGGGGTGCCGAGGTTCCCCGGCCCCATCTTGGCCAGATGCGCCGCAATGCGCTGAACATGCACCGTCACCATGCGGTTGAACATCAGCATGATGAGGCCGGCGAGCATCAGCGACTGCAGCAGTTGCGCCGCCACGATGGTGGTCAGTTGCTCGCGCAGCTGCTGCCATAGCACGCGCTCATTGCCCTGCAGCACCAGTTCGCCCACGGTTTCGCGCGCGCCGGGATAGGGTTCATAAGTGAGCGCCAAACGGCGTGTCGGTGACCGCCCCGGCCCCGTCCAGCCCGAGCGCGAAGCCTCAAAAACCTCGGCGGGCCGGTTGGCCAGCGCCACCTGCACGGCGATGCTTCCCACCGCAGGCACTTCGCGCACGCTTTGTACGTGTGCCCGCAGCGCTTCGCGATCGAACTCCCAGATGGCTTTGGACAAGGTGCCGCTGTAGATCTGCTCGATTTGCGCCAGCTCGGCGTCCATGCGCGCCAAGCCCGCGTTCCACGCCGACCATGTAAGCGCCGCGACCGACACCAAAATGAAAAGTGCACAAAAGACCAGTGTGGCCCACACCAGCCGCCAGCCGAGCGAGCGCTGGCGTTCTGGTGGTGCGAGCGGCACCGCTGGTGGAGGGGGCGAAGGCCCAGCGCTGACCGGCGAAGCGCTCACTTCCATTTGCGCTGCAGCTGCTCGTAACGCCCACTTTGCTTGACGGCTTCCAGCGCGCGGCGAAATTTCTCTACCGTGGCGTCGGGCGTCTGCTTGCCAAAGGCCATGTAATAGCCTTCGCCGCTCAACTCAGGAATGCGGTACACCCGAACCAGCGTTTTTACCGGGTCGTCGCCTGCCTGGCGCGCCAGATGGTGAGCGGTCAGCTCGTTCATGATCCACAGATCGACGCGTTCCATCCTGAGCTTTTCGTAGTTCAGCTCGTACTTCACGCTGGGCTGCAGGTTTTGTCCTTTGACGTAGCCGCGGGCTACCAGGAACTGCTCGCCTACGTCCTCGTTCACCGTGGCAATGCGGTACTGCTTGGCGTCTTCAAGCGTCTTGATGCTGTAAATTTTGTTCGGCCGTCCAAACAGGTAGTAATTGGTTGGCGCGATGACGCCCACCCATTTGAATGACTTGTCCCGCTCGGGCGTGCGGCCGATGCTGTAGATGAGCACGCCGGGCGCGCTGCGCGCGGTTTCGTAAGCACGCGCCCAAGGCAGGGACTGAAAATCGCCGCGCAACTTGAGTTCTTCAAGCA
>JBBSRE010000435.1:0-2699 GCA_038243365.1 Burkholderiales bacterium
ACCATCCGCCAGCGGCGATCAGCGCAATCACCAGCACCACGGCGATCAGCCGCCCTTGCGAGCTTTCGGCGGGTGGATTCAGTGTGCTTCGTTCGTGTCCGGGCATAGCTCTTCCTTTCGCATAGCTTAGGGCACTGCTGAACCGGCACTCTCGCAAGGCGTGCCAGCGCAGTCAGAGATTCAGCATCGTGCCGGGATACGGGCCGATGGATACCCACCCTTTGGAAGAGCCAATCCGGCCGAAGTTCGCAAGCCCTCGCTCGTCAGGGCTCACTGCACTGCAACGCAAACTTCGCCGCCCGCACGACCGCCTGCGCATCGACCCCAAAGAACGCGCGCAGCGCAGCGCGCGTGTCGCTGCGGCCAAAACCGTCGGTGCCGAGCGTCAAGTAGCTGCGCCCTTGCGGCACCCAGGCCCGCACCGTCTCGGGCACCGCGCGCACGTAGTCGGTGGCGGCAATCACCGGGCCGTGCGTGGTGGCGAGTTGCTGTGCCAACCACGGCACGCCAGTCGCGGCGTCGCCAGCCAGGGCACGTTGCTCGCAGGCCTGGCCGTCACGCGCCAGTTCGCTCCAGCTGGTCACGCTGAGCACAGTGGCATCAATGCCTTCGGCCGCCAGAAGCTCGGCCGCTTTCACCACTTCGGTCAGGATTGCGCCCGAGCCTAGCAGCGTCACTTTTCTAAGTGAAACAGGCCTCTCGGGCCCATCTGGCAAGCGCTGCCAGCTATTGAATAAATAGCACCCACGCAAGACACCCTCTTCCGCGCCTTCGGGCAGGGTGGGCTGGGCGTAGTTCTCATTCATCAGCGTGACGTAATAGAACACGTCGCGTTGTTCGGTCACCATCTCGCGCATGCCGGCATCGACGATGACGGCCATCTCGCCCGCGTACGCCGGGTCGTAGGCCTTGCAGTTGGGAATGGTGGCCGCTACCAGGTGACTGGTGCCGTCCTGGTGTTGTAGCCCTTCGCCGCTCAGTGTGGTGCGGCCTGAGGTGGCGCCCAGCAAGAAGCCGCGTGCGCGCTGGTCAGCAGCGGCCCAGATGGCGTCGCCCACGCGCTGAAAGCCGAACATGGAGTAGTAGATATAAAACGGCAGCATGGCCACGCCGTGCACGCTGTAGCTGGTGGCAGCAGCCGTCCAACTGGCGAGGGCGCCGGCTTCACTGATGCCTTCTTCCAGAATTTGGCCATCCAAGGCTTCGCGGTAGGCGAGCACCGAGCCGATGTCTTCCGGCGCGTAGCGCTGGCCCACACTGCTGTAGATGCCGACCTGCTTGAACAAGTTGGCCATGCCAAAGGTGCGCGCTTCGTCCGCCACGATGGGCACGATGCGCGGGCCGAGCGTTGCGTCTTTCAACAAACCGCCCAGCATGCGCACAAACGCCATGGTGGTGCTCATCTCCTTGCCTGCAGCCTGCAGTGCGAACTGCGCATAGCTGGCAATCGGCGGCACGGGCAGCGCGTCGCATGCTGTCTCGCGGTGCGGCAGGTAACCACCCAGCTCCTCGCGGTGACTGCGCAGGTACTGCATTTCTGCGCTGTCTTCAGCAGGCTTGTAGAAGGCCAGGCCGGTCGCCTGCTCGTCCGTCAATGGCAAATTGAAGCGGTTGCGGAATTCGATCAAGTCGGCGCCATCGAGCTTCTTGTGGCTGTGCGTGGTCATCTTGCCCTGGCCGGACGTGCCCATGCCGTAGCCCTTTTTGGTGTGCGCGAGGATGACGGTAGGCTGGCCGGTGTGACGCGCGGCGGCGGCGTAGGCAGAGTGGATTTTCACCAGGTCGTGTCCGCCGCGCTTCAGGCGGTCGATCTGCTCGTCGGTCATGCCCTGGGCGAGCGCCGCCAGCTCGGGGTTCTGGCCAAAGAAGTTGTCGCGGTTAAAGCGCCCATCCTTGGCAGCAAAGGTCTGCATCTGGCCATCCACCGTGCCCTCGAGCGCGCGGGCCAAAGCGCCGGTGAGGTCGCGGGCGAACAGGCCATCCCAGTCGCTGCCCCACACCAGCTTGATGACGTTCCAGCCCGCACCCGCAAACAAGCGCTCCAGCTCATCGATGATGCGGCCGTTGCCGCGCACCGGGCCGTCGAGCCGCTGCAAGTTGCAGTTGACCACCCACACCAGGTTGTCGAGACCCTCACGCGAGGCCAGCGTGAGCGCGCTGGTGCTTTCGGGCTCATCCATCTCACCATCGCCAAACACGCCCCACACCTTGCGGCCGGTGCAGTCGACGAGCTTCCTGTGCGTGAGGTAGTGCATGAACCGTGCGTGGTAGATGCTGCTGATGGGGCCAATGCCCATCGAGCCGGTGGGGAACTGCCAGAAGTCAGGCATCAGCCAGGGGTGCGGGTAGCTCGAGAGCCCATGCGCGCCTTCCGCCGGGGCGGTGAGCTCCTGGCGGTAGTGCATCAAATCCTGCTCGCTCAGGCGCCCTTCCAGGTAGGCCCGCGCATACACGCCCGGCGCGCTGTGCGGCTGGAAGAACACCAGGTCGCCCCGGTGCTGGCCTTCGCCCACGCCCTCACGCGCATGGAAGAAGTGGTTGAAGCCGCTTTCAAACAAGTCCGCGGCGCTGGCGTAGCTGGCAATGTGCCCGCCCAACTCACCGTAGGCCTGGTTGGCGCGCACCACCATGGCCAGCGCGTTCCAGCGCACGATGGAGCCGACTCGTTCTTCGATGGCCAAGTCGCCCGGAAACACCCC
>JBBSRE010000436.1:0-2678 GCA_038243365.1 Burkholderiales bacterium
GCGACCACTCAAACAACGGGCCAAGTTTGTTGGTGGTGAGCCTCGTAACTGCCAGCCAATGCGCAGGCGCTTCCACCTTGCGCTCGACGGCATACCAGCACGGATCGATTCCGAACGAAACAGGTACGATCTCAGCCAAGTCTCCGAACGCGGCTCGCAACGGTGCTTCCATCCACTCCGCATTCGGACAGATCGCCACCTTGCGCCCGCGCATGGTCCGTCGCAGGAGCGGTCGCATTAGCGGTAACCGCAAAAGATTAAGGTCGTTGCCAAGCACCGTGATCAACGCCGGCTTTCCGTTACCTGGCAATGGCAACGCACATTGCAGCCAATTGACGTGATAGACGTCCACGTCGGCGTGGCGACGATATATGGAACCTATCATCCTGATGAGCTTGATCGGAGTCAGCGCTGCCTGCACCCCTCGACCGCGAATCAAGTGTGAAATGCCACCGGCTGCCATCAATTTCGCCAACCATTCAGCCTCACGTGGTGTGGTGACATCACGTGCTGCCTCGGGCAGCTCCCCCGGCGGCGCCCACACACTGAGTTGGAGGTCCTGCACCCGATCAAGCGCACCGACCATGTGACGCATGAACACACCGCGCCAGTCGGACGCATCTGTCGGATAGGAAGTGCTGAGCAAGAGGACTTTCACTATTCCGCTCCACCCTGCGTCCCGGATAAACGTGCAGCCCGACCAGCGAACCCAACCGGCATCATCTTGAATAATTCTGGCGCGAGTGATCGTGACAAAAAATGGCTGCCGTAAAACGCGCCCCTCCTAAACGGCATCATCTTGGCTTACGCGCTTCGACCGCATGACCGGACGCAAGCATCTGTCCTCCGCCGGGCAGCGCGAACACCCAGCCAAGTACGTTGATCAGCGGAATCGCCGACAGCGCCAGTGGTGCGAGAAGCAGCCTCCATCGCCGCACTTGCAGCGCCTCGATCACAAACTCCGCACAGGTAATCGCACCCAGCAGGGCGATCACTTTGAACCCAGCATTGCGAACTGCGACAGGTCCCGGCTGCAAGCCGGCCCGCTTCAGGGCATGCACCAAGCCCGGCGCGGTGTAGCGCCGATAATCATGCGGGGCATCGTGCAAGGGGTACAGGAACGGCACGCTGACCAACAGGACCCCTTTTGGCTTGAGGACCCGGCTTATCTCTGCAAGTACCTGATCAGCCTCGGCCACATGCTCGAGCACTTCAAGCAGCAGCACGGTGTCGAAGCTCCCCGTCGCAAATGGAAGGCGGGCGCCGTCAGCAAATACCTCTGGACGCGTTCCGTATAACGTGTTTGCGGTGGTCGGGTAGTCCAGCCCGACGTAGTCGCAGTGCGAAAGAGCCTCGCGCGCCCAGCTATCTGCGCAGCCAACGTCAAGTACTCGCCCCCGCGAGCGAGCGCCAACCCACTGCCGGTCTCGTCGCTGATCCCGGAACATGAACCACTGCGGATGCAACGGCGTGCCTCTCAGGGGCCGCATAAGCTTGCGTGAAAAAGAGGCCGCAACGGTCAACGATCAATCCCCACTTTGTAGACCAGTGCGGAGATGCACTCGAACATCAGACCGACCAAAAGTACGGTGACAGCCGCATCCCGCAGACGCATGTCCCGCTTAGTAAACGACATCACCAGATCACCTCGACGCCAAATTGCGTCATCGCCAAATCGCAACTCATCAGCGGTAGCTTCTCCAGCGCAGACTGCGCTGCCAACATGCGATCGAACGGGTCGCGATGCGCTACCGTCCATGACCCCGCCTTGAGCGCGTGCTCGCTCGTCATCGCCAGTGGTGTGGCCTGGAGACCGTGCATCGCTCCGGCGTAATCGGCCATCACTGTCGTGGCACCGGGCAGTTTGCCGAGGCGGAACTTGGTGGCTATTTCCCATGCAGAGGCTGCGCTGACGTGGACTTCCGTGGTGTCGTCCTCCAGCAGTTGACGCGCTGTCGGCGAAAGCTTGCCGGGATTCAACAGCGCCCACAGGAAGGCATGTGTGTCCAGCAACACCTTCATCGACCTTCCCAGTCATCAAGCTGTGCATCGGTTAGCGGCTCAAAGAAGCTGTCGTCCAGGTGTCCTTTCATGAAGCCCAACTTGCGCTTTGGCTTTTCCAGCGGCACCAGCTTGGCGTAGGGTTTGCCGGCCTTGGACAGGATGACCTCCTCGCCCGCGTGTGCTCTATCGAGCAACCGCGAGAGTTGGGTCTTGGCTTCGTGGACGTTGATGGGCTCTGGCATGGCGTTCACTTGTTGGCTAAGTCACATGGCTAAGCCTAGCATGTACCGATTTTCTTACAGCCGTTTGGTGCGAGCAATCGCTCTGCTGTTGAGCAGCCTCCCGCGCAAGGAACGCCGTTACGTCTCGTCCGTTTCGCTTGCCGGAGGACCTTCAGGTTTTCCCCAACTGTCCCGCCGGTACGTCAACGCCGTGATCTGCTCGGATACCAGTCCGATCAGGAACACGACCACTGCGGCGCTCCACAACATTGCACTCATGTTGGTCAGGCGCCCGCTCTGGGTGAAGGTCCAGGCGTAGTTGGCGCAGCCTGCGACGAAAAACACGGTGCTCGCCGGCACGAACAGCTTGAGCGGTGAATACAGCGTGGCGATCTTGAAGATGATCAACAGGAATCTCAGCCCGTCGCGCAACGGGCGAAGGTGGCTTTTGCC
>JBBSRE010000437.1:0-2673 GCA_038243365.1 Burkholderiales bacterium
GGTGGTGGTAGCCGAGCCCGCAATCCCGCGCGCCTGCTGAGCCTCCACACAGCCATCGGATCGGGTGGCAGCGGCGCTGTCCCAAGCGATGCCCTGCTCAGTTGGTCTTTGCGCTTAAAACGGTCGCGCGGTCAGTGCGTTGAGTGCTTGAATCGCCTCCGCATGCAGGCGCATGGTCAAGGTCTGAGCACTGGGCAGATCGCGCACTAAACCCACGCACTCGCCTACAGTGGCATGTGCGGCGGAAAAATCACCTGCTTGTACCGCTGCATCGTAGGCGGCGCGCGCAGCGTCGGGTGCGGCGCGCAAGGTTTCGACTTTGTCTTCCCAAGTGCGGTGAAGCGCATTGCGCGCGGCGCGAAAATCGTACGGCGCGGGCCAGTTTTTGCGGCGCAGGATATCGAACACGGGGCTGCGCGCCGTGCCATCGCCATCGGTGTCTAGAGCGGCTTGCTTGGCGCCGGGCGCGGCGAGGCTCTCGCGCGTGGCCCAGAACCGCGTGCCTACCAACGCACCGTCGGCGCCCAGTGCCAGAGACGCCACCAGGCCGCGTCCATCTGCCACGCCGCCCGCGGCCAGCAGCAGCGTGGCCGGCGCGTTCGTGGCGAGCCAATCTGCCAGCTCGGGTACCAAGGTGAAAGTGGCGCGGCCGTTCAAGGCGTTCATGCCGTGGCCGCCGGCCTCTGCGCCCTGGGCCACCAGCACCTGTGCACCCGCTTCCAATGCCGCTGCCGCTTGATCCAGGCGTTGGATCTGGCAAATCAACCGAGCTCCGCTGGCGGCGATGCGTGCGCCGTAGCGGCGGGCATCGCCAAACGACAGCATCACTGTTTGCGGCCGCTGCGGAACCGGCAAGTCGAGTATCCAGTCCAGCGCCGAGGCATCCTCGTCGAGCTTCCAGGTGATAAAGCCGACGCCGAGGCGCTGGTGCACAGCCGCGGCGGACTCCAGCGCGAGTGCGTATTCCCGCTGCGTCCATGCGAGATCGCCGTACCCGCCGCCCACCAATCCCAGGCCGCCACCCTGCGCGACGGCTGCAGCCAGAGCGCCGCCGGCTGCAAGCGCCATAGGGGCGAGCGCAATCGGGGTGGTCAGGCCGAATTGACTGGAAAAGCGGGAGTGTTCGAGCAGGCTCATGCGTCCATTGTCGCGCCGAGCGGAAAGCGCAATACGAAGCAGGCGCCTCCGCCGGCGTGGTCTTCGCAATGCACCGTGCCGTGGTGGCGCGTGGCGATTGACCGGACCAACGCCAGCCCCAAGCCAACGCCTCCCGTGCGTTCGCTCGCTCCCGGGAGGCGGTAGAACGGCTCGAAAATACGTTCGCGCTGCGCCGGGGGCACGCCCGGTCCGCGGTCGCAGACGCGCACTTCGGCCCAGTTCTCGCGCTTTAGAAGCTCCACCGTGATCGGCCCCTGGCTGTAACGCCGCGCGTTCTCCAGCAGGTTGCGCAGCGCACGGCGCAGCAGCTTGGCAACGCCCGTGACCTCGATGCTCGGCACCCGGGTTTCCAGATCGGCATTCACGCGCGCGCACTCTTCGGCGGCCAGCCCGACCAAGTCCACCGCTTCGTGCTCGCCCACATCGACTTCGGCGGCGTCCAGCCGGCTTGCCAACAAGATTTCCTCCACCAACTGATCCAGCTCCGCCACGTTGCGTTCAATTTCGCGGCGAAATTGGGGCGATGGCTCGGCGCCCTGCATCAGTTCTAGCCCCATGCGAATGCGCGTCAGCGGAGAGCGCAGTTCATGCGAGGCATTTGCCAGCAGCGATTTGTGCGACTGCACCAGCGCTTCGATGCGCTCCGCTGCGGCATTGAAATGGCGTGAGAGATCGGCCACCTCGTCATGGCCCTGCACTGGCACGCGCACGGCGAGCTCACCGCCTCCAAAGCGTTGCACGCCTTTCTGCAAAACCTCCAGGCGCCCCAAAAGCCGGCGGATGATCGGAAACACGCCTACCGCCACCGCTACCCCGACCAAGGCGAGTAGCCACAGGAACCCGAAGGGCGGGCGCGTCCAGAAGGCAGCGTCCTGACGGCGTGGATGGCGGCGCTCATTGGGATCGCGCGGCGCCATCTTCAGCAGGTATCCGGCGCCCGAATCGAGTTGCAGCGAGAACTCAATGCCCTCTCCCGGGACCCGCTGCACCGTGCCGTGCCCGACCGGCTCGCCCTGCTTGTCCATGACGGTGATTTCGCGGGGCGAGCGCACGCGCTGGGCGTCATTTTGGTCGGCAGCAATCTGCCACGCCCACGCCACCACCAGGGTGAGCACCGCCACACCACCCACCACCGCGAGCCAGATGCGCAGGTAGAGCCGACGTGAGAAAAGGCTCAGGAATGACATGGAAGACAAGGTTTCGCCGCCGGGCCGCCCCAAGGCGAAACGCGGCCCCCTTGGGGGGCAGGGAGCGACACGCAGTGCGCGACCGTGGGGGCCATAACCTTAATCCTGCTGCTTGGCGAACACATAGCCCACGCCGCGCACGGTCAAGATGCGGCGCGGGTTCTTGGCGTCTTCCTCGATGGCAGCACGAATGCGGCCCATGTGCACGTCGATGGAGCGGTCAAAGGCTTCCAGCTCGCGCCCGCGCACGGCCTCCATGATCTGGTCGCGCGTGAGCACCCGGCCGGCGCGCTCGGCGAGCGCCACCAGCAGGTCGAACTGATAGGAC
>JBBSRE010000438.1:0-2654 GCA_038243365.1 Burkholderiales bacterium
CGATGGACATCATCAAGCTCTACGGCTCGGCGCCGGCGAACTTCCTCGACGTCGGCGGCGGGGCCACCACCGAGAAGGTGACCGAGGCCTTCAAGATCATGCTCAAGAACAAGAATGTCGAAGGCATTCTGGTCAACATCTTCGGCGGCATCATGAAGTGCGACACCATCGCCACGGGTGTCATCACGGCATGCAAGGCAGTGAACCTGTCGGTGCCGCTGGTGGTGCGCATGAAGGGCACCAACGAACAGCTGGGCAAAAAGCTGCTGGCCGAGTCGGGCCTCCCCATCATCGCCGCTGACACCATGGCCGAAGCTGCGACCAAAATCGTCGCCGCCGTTCGCTGACCCACCCCCGAAGCGCCTGCGGCGCCTCCCCCTCAGGGGGCGCCATCAGCAGCCCGGCAAAGCCGGTTCTGCGGTGGCACTGGCCCAGACAGGCGCACGAAGCCCAGAGCGTTTCACTAAGGATTCAACATGTCCATCTACATCAACAAAGACACTAAGGTCATCACCCAGGGCATCACGGGCAAGACGGGCCAGTTCCACACTGAAAAGTGCCAGGAATACGCCAACGGCAAGAACTGTTTTGTCGCCGGCGTGAACCCCAAGAAGGCCGGGGAGTCGATCTTCAACATCCCGATCTACGGCACGGTGAAAGAGGCTGCCAGCCAGACCGGCGCCACCGTCTCGGTGATTTACGTGCCGCCCGCAGGCGCGGCAGCCGCCATCTGGGAGGCCGTGGAAGCCGACCTCGACATGGCCATCTGCATCACCGAAGGCATTCCGGTGCGCGACATGCTGGAAGTGCGCAACAAGATGCGCGCCAAGGAAGCCGCTGGCGGCAAGAAGACGCTGCTGCTGGGCCCCAACTGCCCTGGCCTGATCACGCCCGACGAAATCAAGATCGGCATCATGCCCGGCCACATCCACCGCAAGGGACGCATTGGCGTGGTCTCGCGCTCCGGCACGCTCACGTACGAGGCCGTGGCCATGCTGACCGAAGTGGGCCTCGGCCAGTCAACCGCTGTGGGCATTGGTGGCGACCCGATCAACGGCCTCAAGCACATTGATGTGATGCAGGCGTTCAACAACGACCCTGACACCGACGCTGTCATCATGATTGGCGAGATCGGTGGCCCGGACGAAGCCGAAGCCGCGCTGTGGTGCAAGGCCAACATGAAGAAGCCTGTAGTCGGCTTTATCGCGGGTGTCACGGCGCCAGCAGGCAAGCGCATGGGGCACGCGGGTGCTTTGATCTCGGGTGGCGCCGACACGGCTGACGCCAAGCTGGCCATCATGGAAGAATCTGGCTTCATCGTGACGCGCAATCCGTCCGAACTGGGGCAGCTGCTTAAAGCGCAGCTCTGAGCAGCCCGCTGATTCTGATCAAAAACCCGCTTTGAGCGGGTTTTTTGTTTGTCCGGTCTGGGGGGCTACCGGGTAGAGCTCAGCCCAGGCGTGCCATCCTTTCGGGGCCCGTGCCTTCGCGCCGCTGTGCAGCGATGCGCAGTGGCGAATACGGTGATACCGGTACGAAAAACGCACGGCTTCGCGGCTCAGGCCATCTTGCGAGACTTTCCTTCACAGCCAAGCGAAGGTGGTGCGAAGCCCGTTTTGCGCCTGTACTCGACTATGATTCGCGCAATAATCTCCAAATGTCACCGATGCCGGACCCTCAAGACACCGTCGCGGAGCTTGCGACATTGCACAGCGCGGCATCGGCCATGCACCCGGGCAGCCAATGGCCGCAGTGATTCATTACGAGTTTGTCGCTTGCACCCACGCCGGCCGGGTGCGTGGCAACAACGAAGATGCAGTCGAGATCGATCCGGTCTCGCAGCTGGCACTGCTCGCAGACGGCATGGGCGGGTACAACGCCGGTGAAGTTGCAAGCGCCATGGCTGTCTCGGCAGTTCGGGCTGACCTGGTGCGCTGGATGGGCCAGGTAGGCGGCAAGCCCAAGGCAGCAGACATGCGCCGCGCCATGGAAATGTGCGTCGACAACGCCAACCAGTCAATTTTGAGTGCGGCGGAAACCAATCCCCAATACACCGGCATGGGCACCACGCTCGTGGTGGGCGTTTTCCATGGCGCCCGCCTCATGCTGGGGCACATAGGCGACTCTCGCTGCTACCGGCTTCGAGGCGGCGCGCTGGAGCAGATCACGCGTGACCATTCGTGGCTGCAAGAGCAGATCGACGCGGGGCTGATCTCGCGCCAGCAGGCCGCCGTCTCCACCAGCCGCAACCTGGTGACGCGGGCCCTTGGCGTCGAAGAGCTGGTGGAGCTGGAAATCAATGAGTTCGAGGTTCAGCCGGACGACCTGTATTTGATGTGTTCTGATGGCCTGAGCGAAATGGTGACCGACGCTGAGATGCTGGGGCTGATCAATGCCGAGAGCAGCCTGGACGACCTTGCGGCACGCCTGATCGAGGCGGCCAACGTCAATGGTGGTCGCGACAACATCAGCGTGGTGCTTGCGCTGGCGCTCGGGCAGGGTCGCAAGCAGGGGTTCATGTCGCGCCTTCTGCGTGCCTAAGGGCGTGGCCGGCGGGTCAGTTCACCTCATAAAGTAAGAAATCTGGGAGTGGTTATGCCAAGAATGGTCGTTTCGATTGATGGTGTGGTGATCAAGGAAGTGGAGCTCACCAA
>JBBSRE010000439.1:0-2638 GCA_038243365.1 Burkholderiales bacterium
CCCATGCTGTAGAGGTCGTAGTCGCTGTTGAGCGGATGCAGCGACTTGTCTTTTCGCTTTTGACCAACCTTTGCGCCCGCCATGGACAGATACTGATAGGGCGTTCCCCACGGGTCCAGGCGTACCGGACCGAGCTCTGCCAAGCTGGCGGGATACGCCTCGCGAGCCGCCATGAAGCGCTCCAATTCCAAGCCGTATACGACAATGTCTTTCTTGGCGACGCTAATGTCTACTCGCTTCCGATACTCCTTATAACTCGGCAGCGCAATAGCAGCCAACAACGCCACAAGCAGCAGTGAAATTAAAAGCTCAACGAGCGTGACGCCAGCCACTCGCCAATGGCGCAGCTTTTTCGGCCACCCGATCCTCAAAAAATCCTGCCAAGGGCGAACTACATTGCGCAACGCCCATCTGGCGCTGCGTAGCAGCGATACAAGGCGTATTCTTGCACCGCACAGGGCAAAAACATTTTGTTTCATAACGCATCATAGTGGTTGGCGACAGTTCATGATGAGCCGAGCTGCGAAGTCGCAAAAACGCAAAGACGTAAACCTTGGCGTACGCGAAGCAGAATGCAGGGCCGCCGGAAGCCATTGACGAGGCCTTGGTCAGGCGCAGGGCTCGGTTTTTTACTTCACATCAATTCAAAACTGGCGTATTCGCAACGTGCGTCGTAACCCCAGGTGCCACGTCTTTTAGAACGACTCCCAGTCATTGTTATCTGCTGATGCCGGCCGAGCTGTCTTGCCCGCCGCCGTGCTCGGGGCCCTCAGTGCTGCTGCAGGCGCTGCAGCTTTTGGGGGGATTGGCAGCACTTTGGCACGGCCGGCAGCAGCGACGGCGACCGGCGCCTTTTTAGCCGGGGCCGCTCTGCGCGGCCCAGGGTGAGGCGCTACGCTCAGCTGTGCCGGACTCTCACTGTTGGCGTGTTGCGCCAGCCTGAAAGTGGAGACCATCTGAGCCAGCTGTTCGGCTTGCTCGCGAAGACTGTCGGCCGCAGCTGCGCTTTCTTCGACCAGAGCCGCGTTCTGCTGCGTCATCTGGTCCAGATTACCCACCGCCTGATTCACCTCCGAAACACCGGCGCTCTGCTCGACAGCCGCCGCGGTGATCTCGCCAATCATGTCGGTGACGCTCTGCACGGAGCGCACGATATCCTCCATCGTGGTGCCCGCCTCCTGCACCAAGCGTGAGCCAGCGGACACACGGTCGACACTGGCGGCAATCAGTGTCTTGATCTCCTTGGCTGCTTCGGCACTGCGCCCAGCCAGGCTTCGCACCTCTGTTGCCACCACCGCGAAGCCACGGCCTTGCTCGCCCGCGCGCGCTGCTTCCACCGCGGCATTGAGCGCGAGGATGTTGGTTTGGAATGCAATGCCGTCGATGACCCCGATGATCTCGGAAATGCGGTTGCTGCTCTGGTTGATCTCGCTCATGGTGGTCACCACTTGCGCCACGACTTCGCCACCACGCCGCGCCACGCCTGTGGCGCTTGCAGCCAGGCTGCTAGCTTGCTGCGCACTACCAGCGCTCTGCGAGATGGTGCTGGTGAACTCTTCCATCGCCGCCGCAGTTTCTTCCAGATTGCTGGATGTCTGCTCCGTGCGGGCAGACAAGTCCTGGTTACCGGCAGCAATCTGTGCACTCGCCACCGCGATGCTGTCGGTGCTCTGACGCATCTGGCGTACCGTGCCCGCAAGCGAGCCACTCATGGCGTACAGCGAGCGCAGCAAGTCGCCGAATTCATCTCTCCGTTGCACATCCTGATGATGGCTCAGATCCCCAGCGGCAATGTGCGCCGCCAGTTCTTTGGCTTGCATGAGCGGGTGTTTGATGCTGCGAATCAGGAAAGCTGCGCCCACGATGATCCCCAGCAGCAACAAGCCCACCGCGAGTCCCGCCCATTTCACCGTCTGCATGCCAATGCGGCCAAGTTCGTCGCGCGTTTCGCGCATCAGAGCTTTTTCAAGCAGCAGGAACTCCTGCAACGTCTTCACGTATGCGGCGGATGTGGGCGCATACGACTGCTTGACAAAGGCCACCGCCTGTTCGCCTTCGCCCGCGTCTTTAAGTTTGCGCGCCTGTGCGCGTTGGTCGGCCATGGCAGACCGCGCTGCAGCGACTTTGGCCATCTGCGCGATTTCACGCTCGTTGAGTGCCAAGGCCGCGAGTTCTTTCTGCACCTGCGAGATCTGCGCAGAAATGGCAGTCATGGCGTCCTTGAATTCGTCTTGAATCGCGGGCTCTGCGCTCAAGATCACGGCAAGCGTGCGCAATGCGTTAAGTTCCGTGAGCGTGGCCCAGCTTGCCACCGCGTCATGGCGTTTGGTGGCTTCGACAATCTTCGCTTCTGACTGGATGCGTGTCTGCGCTGAGCGGTAGGCCGACAACCCCACCACAGCCACCAGCATGACCACAATGAGCGTCACTGCCAGCCAGAGCTTTTGCGCAATTTTTAACTGCTGAAACATACATACTTCCTTGGTTAGCAGGTCTTATCGTCACGCGCGAGCCACACCACCTCTTATCGTCTAACGCGGGCCAAGCTTTAATCCGTGTGCCCGATCAAAGGACGGATGTCGAGTAGGTGAGTCCAACTATTCGTATGCGTAGTTCCGTGATGCTATTCCACGCGCGA
>JBBSRE010000440.1:0-2626 GCA_038243365.1 Burkholderiales bacterium
ACGACAAAAAGCCCCGCAACGCGGGGCTTTTTTGCCAAAGAGCATGCGCCCGACCGAAGCCGGCGCGATTCAACCGCCCTTTTTAGGGCGCTTGCCGGCGTTCTTCTTGTTGCGCGAGTTCGCACCGCGCTCCAAGCTGATCTTCTGACCACCACCCGTCTTGGGGACGGTCTGGCCAGGCAGCGGCGTGGGTTGCGGAGTGAACTTGCGGTCTGCTTCGGTGACGATCTTGTTGCCCATGAGGAATCTCGGTGAAAAGTGGCGGAAAAGCGCTATTAGGCCATAGCGGACAAAGCGTGAATGGCGAAGGGCCAGAATGCAGCCCCAAGACCCGCGCCGGAGATGGCAAAAACGCGCCGCGCGAGCCGGCGATTGCGTTCAGCTGAGCGAGGCAATCAGGTCGATGTACTGCTGACGGGCAGCGTCTTGTTCCGTGCCCTTGAGCTTGCTCCACGCATCCCATTTCGCACGGCCCACCATGTCGGAAAAGCTTGGCTTCTTTTCGTCGTTGTCGCCATTAGTGGCCTGCTTGTACAGCGCATAGATCTGCAGCAGCGTCGCGTTGTCGGGACGCTCCGCCAGGTCCTTCGACTGGGCCACGGCTGCTTCGAAACGGTCATTGAGGTCGGACATCAGAACTCCTTGAAAAAAAACGGGTCGGGCGGCACCCAGCCCGAGCTAAAAAATATTTGCCGCTGCCGGCGCACGGGAAGCATGCATACGGCCGCGTATCTTATGGGTGCTGGGCTCGCGCCTTACCGCGCTCCTTCATGTACCCGTCGGTTGCTTCAGCTTTGATAGCGTCTTGCGCTTTCTGGGCAAGCGCTGGCATCGCAAAACACTACGACACCAGCCCATCCACTGCCTGGAACAAGGACTGGCGCGCCTGGCTGATGATCTGGCCGCGCCAAGCGTCGGTGTCGGTATAAAACGCCTCCCGCATATCGGCCTTGATCTGCTCGGCTTGTTCCGCCGGAGCCTCAGGATGCTGGTGTAGCCAGTGCTCGGCGCGCAGCGCATGCAGCATGTCCAGGATGGGCAGGGTGCCGTATTCCATCGCAATGCCGGTGTATTCGGCTTGCGGGCACTCGTCATGGATAGCGGTCCACATCAGGCCGGTCAGTGGCGCCGAAGTGGAGGACCCGTCCTCAATGGACGTGATCGGCGTGGCACCACCACCACCCCACCAGGCCCGTGCGCGCTCCAACGCCTGTTTGTCGGAGCGGCCGGCATAAATGCGTTCTGCCAGTCCGCTGGGGCCGAGGCCTGTGTGCACATCAATCCAGGCAATGCGGCGCGCGCTGCTGCCATGCGCACGCAACACGGTGCGCAGGGTGCGGTTGCTCCAGGTGCGCTCCGTGCCGCCAAAGAACATGCCGCCGTCAAACTCGTATTGCCCGCCGGACACCGCAGCTTGCCAGGCAGCCTCCCCGCGTGTCTGCAGGTACTGCTGCACTGCCGCCGCGTTCTCCGGCGTGGGCGGCCAGACATCCGGCAACAGCATCGGCGCGATCTCGCGGTAACCGGTATTGACGGGCAGTGGTCTGGAAAAATCCTGAAAATTGCGATTCAGGTCGACGTTCTCGTGCGTGGTGCGCCGCAGGTGCGAAAACCCGTAGGGGTTGAGTGCATGGATATAGAGCACCGCCACGCCAGCTGCGCGGGCCTTCTCGCGCCATTCGTCGTCGTGCAGCGCAAACACCTGCACGCCGCTGCCGCAATAACCTTCCACACCGTGGCAAGCGCTGCTGACGATGAGCAGCTCCTGCGCGTCGAGCGGACCGTCGCGCGCCACATCCATGGCCAATGCTTCGCCGTCCCTCCCAGGCAGCGGATGGGCGTGCGACTCGATGGCCAAGCCGGCGGTCGCTGCGCCTTCGAGAAACAACGTGCGTGCGCGGGCGTAGGACTTGGTAAAGGCGTCGTTGACGGGGATCACAGCGCGCCCTTCACGCCGCCGGAGCAGCCAGCCAATCTTCGACGAGCCGCACCCAGACGGTCGCGCCAAGCGGAATCAGGTCGTCATTGAAGTCGTAGCTGGCGTTGTGCAAGGTGCAAGGGCCTTCGCCATGCCCGTGCATACGGTGCGCACCCTCGCCATTGCCAATAAAAAAATAGGCGCCGGGGCGTTCTTGCAGCATGTAGGCGAAGTCTTCCCCACCCATGGTGGGCTCCTGCGCAATCACGTTGGCCTCGCCCACGACACCCTCAAGCACCTTGCGCGCAAACGCGGCTTCAGCGGGCGTGTTGATGGTGGGCGGGTAATTGCGGTGAAAATTAAATTCGCTGCTGCACTGATGCGCCGCAGAAATATGCTCGGCCGCTTCGCGCATGCGGGACTCAATCATGTCAAGCACTTCGGTGGTGAAGGTGCGCACCGTGCCCTGCAGTTCGCAGCTCTGCGGCACCACGTTGGTGGCTTCGCCAGTGTGGATCATGGTGACCGAAATCACGCCCGCGTCCACCGGCTTTTTGTTACGGCTGATGATGGTCTGGAAACCTTGCACCAGCTGGCAGGCCACTGGCACCGGGTCCACCGTGGTGTGCGGCATGGCTGCGTGTCCGCCCTTGCCGCGAATGGTGATCTTGAACTCGCTGGTGGAGGCCATCACCGGCCCGGCGCTGA
>JBBSRE010000441.1:0-2597 GCA_038243365.1 Burkholderiales bacterium
CGCGCCCATGCGGGCGATGCCGTACTGCTGTCACCGGCCTGCTCCAGTTTTGACATGTTTGACAACTACGTTCGGCGCGGCGAGATCTTCTGCGACATCGTCCGCGCCCGGGCCCACGCTGTCGGCCAAGCCGTGGAGGGAGGCTCATGAGCGCCGCAACGCCAGAGCGTGGCGGTCGTTTCTCGGGTTGGCTCGCTTCCCTGCGGCCGAGCGCGGCAGAGCGCCTGCCCGTGCGGGCCGGCGGCATGGAATATCGCCAGTCGACCAGCACGCCCGCCAGCGTGCTGGGCTTTGATCAGGCATTGCTGTGGGTCATCGTCGCCTTGCTGGCGTGGGGCCTGGTGATGGTGTATTCAGCTTCCATTGCCATGCCCGATAACCCGCGCTTTGGCAAGATTGCTCCCACGCACTTTTTGGTGCGTCACACCTTTTCGCTGGTCATGGGTTTTGTCGCTGCGCTGCTCACCTTCCAAATCCCCATGGCATTGTGGGAGCGCCACGCTCGAGCGTTGTTTTTGCTGTCTCTTGCGCTTCTGGCGGCGGTGCTGGTGCCCCACGTGGGGACGATGGTCAATGGTGCACGACGCTGGTTGTCGCTTGGCATCATCAACTTCCAACCATCCGAACTGGCCAAGTTTGCTGTAGTCATCTACGCCGCCGATTACATGTGCCGCAAGATGGCCGTGAAAGAGCGCTTCTTCCGCGCGGTGTTGCCCATGGGCATGGCGGTGGCACTGGTAGGCGGTCTGCTGCTGGCCGAGCCGGACATGGGAGCTTTCATGGTGATCGCCGTGATCGCCATGGGCATCCTGTTTTTAGGCGGCGTAAACGCCCGCATGTTCTTCCTGATCGCCCTGATTCTGGTGGCCGCCTTTGCCAGCATGGTGTGGCTGTCGGAATGGCGGCGCGAGCGAATCTTCGCCTACCTCGACCCATGGAGCGCGAAGCACGCGCTGGGCAAGGGCTACCAGCTGTCGCATTCCCTGATCGCCATCGGCCGCGGCGAAATCTTCGGCGTAGGGCTGGGCGGGAGTGTGGAAAAGCTGCACTGGCTGCCAGAAGCCCACACCGATTTTCTGCTCGCCGTCATCGGCGAAGAGTTTGGTCTGCTCGGCGTGCTCACCGTCATTGTTCTGTTCTTCTGGATCACCCGGCGTGTCATGCACATCGGCAGGCAAGCCATCGCGCTAGACCGCGTTTTCGCCGGTCTGGTGGCGCAGGGCGTGGGCATCTGGATGGGTTTTCAGGCCTTCATCAACATGGGCGTCAACCTGGGTGCGCTGCCGACCAAGGGCCTTACATTGCCGCTGATGAGCTTTGGTGGCTCGGCCATCTTGCTGAACTTGGTTGCATTGGCCGTGGTCTTTCGCGTCGATTACGAGAACAAGCACCTGATGCGCGGAGGCCGTGCATGACGTCGCGCCCCCAACACGGCAAGCTCCCTCGCCGCGCCGACACAGCGCGCGAAGAACGCCAAAAAAATGGCTACGAGTCATCGTTTCCGACAACCGAGTTCATGCTGCCTGGGGAGAGTTCCCGCGCGCCTGCAGATGCAAGGCGGCGCGAGCGCAAGGCGCTGGTCATGGCAGGAGGCACGGGCGGCCATATCTTTCCCGGATTGGCGCTTGCCGAAGCCTTGCGTCATCGCGGCTGGACCGTGCACTGGCTGGGCACACCCGGGAGCATGGAAGAGCGCATCGTGCCGCCCAAGGGCTTTGCATTCGAGCCGATCGACTTTTCCGGCGTGCGCGGCAAAGGAGTGGTGACGCTGCTGCGCCTGCCGGCGCGCTTGCTGCGCGCCTGCCTGCAGGCTCGGGCTGTGATTCGGCGCGTTCAGCCGGATGTGGTGATCGGTCTGGGCGGCTATGTGACTTTCCCCGGCGGAATCGCTGCACGGCTCGCAAAAAAACCATTGCTGCTGCACGAGCAAAACTCCGTGCCGGGAATGGCCAATAAGCTGCTCACGCGCTTTGCGACCCGGGTCTATACCGCCTTTCCTAACGTGCTGCCGGGCGCGAAGTGGGTCGGCAATCCCTTGCGCCGCGGCTTTACCAGTCAACGCCGACCTGAGCGAAGGCTGGCCGGCCGTGACGGTCTGTTGCGACTGCTGGTGGTCGGTGGCAGCCTGGGAGCCCAGGCACTCAACGATATCGTGCCAAAGGCGCTGGCGTGGATCGATGCGAGCGAGCGACCTATCGTCACCCACCAAAGCGGAGAGGCCCAGATTGAGGCACTGCGTCGCAACTACGCGGCGGCGGGGGTTGAGGCCACCCTCACCCCCTTTATCGAAGACGCAGCCACTGCGTATGCGGATGCCGACCTGATCCTGTGTCGTGCTGGTGCCAGCACAGTGACGGAAATCGCCGCCATAGGCGCTGCTGCGGTGTTCGTTCCGTTTCCCCACGCGGTAGACGACCACCAAACCACCAATGCCCAGTACCTGGTCAAGGTGGGCGGCGGGTGGCTTCTTCAGCAAAGCGACCTGACGGTGCACGGACTGGCCGCGCTGCTACGAGACATGAAGCGCCCCGAGTTGATGGAAAAAGCGCAGAAGGCCCGCACCATGAAAAAAATTAACGCCACGCGCGAGATCGTCA
>JBBSRE010000442.1:0-2583 GCA_038243365.1 Burkholderiales bacterium
AACCTCGCCAACATCTTGATCTCGGTGTCCGAGAACGCCACGCCAAGCCAGGTGTCCGAGCGCGAAAAGCGCGCACGCGGTGTGGTGGAACGCGCCCGTGCGGGGGGCGATTTCGCGGCGCTGGCGAAGGAGTTTTCTGACGCGTCTGACGCCGCGCAGGGCGGCGAAATGGGCCTGCGGCCCACCAACCGCTACCCCGAGTTGTTCCTGAACGCTACCGCCCAGTTGGCCGTGGGCGGCATCACGGATCCGGTGCGCTCCGGCGCCGGTTTTCACGTGCTCAAGCTGCTGGGCAAGGGCCAGGCAGGCTCGAGCGCCGCGAGCGTGGTGCAAAGCCATGCACGCCACATCCTGCTGCGCACCGGCCCGGACCTGTCCGAAGCCGCTGCGGCAGCGCGCCTGGCCGAGTACCGCAAGCGGATGGAAGACGGCCTGGCAACCTTTGAATCATTGGCGCGGGAACATTCACAAGACGGCAGCGCGGCGCAAGGCGGTGACCTGGGTTGGTCTTCGCCGGGCCGCTATGTGCCCGAGTTCGAGCAAGCGCTTGACGCACTCAAGCCGGGCGAAATCAGCCAGCCGGTGGTCTCGCGGTTTGGCGTGCACTTGATCCAACTGGTAGAACGGCGCAAAGCCAAACTCAACACGCGCGAGCAGCGCGAGGTGGCACGCGAAGCGGTGCGCCAGAAGAAGCTCGAAGAAGCCTACGCTGACTGGGCGCGCGATCAGCGTGCACGCGCTTACGTCGAATACCGCGACGTTCCGCAGTAAGCATGTTGTTCCCCGCCATGCCGCACTGCGCAGCGGCCTTGCATCGTGGCCCAGCCTGCGGGGTCCGGCACTGCGCATGAAACACATTGCCCGCAAGCGCTTTGGCCAGCATTTCCTGGCCGACCGCGGCATCATCGGTGCCATCGTCGACGCGATTGCGCCGCAACCGGGCGAGCCCATGGTCGAAATCGGCCCCGGCCTGGCCGCGCTTACGCAGCCGCTGGTGGAGCGCCTGGGTCAGCTCACGGTGATAGAACTCGACCGCGACTTGGCGGCCCGCCTGCGCGACCACACCCAACTGCGGGTAGTCGAATCCGATGTGCTCCGCGTCGATTTCACGCAACTGGCGCATACCCTGGCCGTGCCGAAGCTGCGCGTGGTGGGCAACCTGCCCTACAACATTTCCACGCCCATCCTGTTCCACCTGCTGAACCATGTGGACGCGATTACCGACCAGCACTTCATGCTGCAAAAAGAGGTGATCGACCGCATGGTGGCGTCGCCCTCCACTGCTGCTTACGGGCGGTTGTCGGTGGTGCTGCAGTGGCGCTACGCCATGGAGAACGTGTTGTTCGTGCCGCCTGAGAGCTTCGAGCCACCGCCTCGCGTTGACAGCGCCGTGGTGCGCATGCTGCCGCGTACGGATTTCGCACCGGTGCCACTGCGACTGCTGGAAGAGCTGGTACAGGTGGCTTTCAG
The DNA here is from genome assembly GCA_038243365.1 of Burkholderiales bacterium. Lineage (GTDB taxonomy): Bacteria > Pseudomonadota > Gammaproteobacteria > Burkholderiales > Burkholderiaceae_C > Simplicispira. Next base: position 1,471 of record JBBSRE010000442.1, read on the forward strand.
CCAGCGCCGCAAGCTGCTGCGCCACACGCTCGGCAAATGGCTGGAGGCGCGCGGCTTTGCCGGCACCTTTGACGTACAGCGCCGCGCCGAGGAAGTGCCCGTGCAGGCATTCGTGGCGCTGGCGCAGCAGCTCTGAACGGCCAGCGCTCAGAGCCACGCCTCGCAACGAACACCGCATGAATCTCAAGCCCCTCATCACGCTGCTGGCCATCGTCAATCCGCTGGCCATCGTGCCGTTCTTCATCCACTACACGCAGGGGTTTTCGGAACTACAGCGCAAGCGCACCATCCGCACGGCTGCTTTCAGTGCCTTTTTGGTGATCGCTGCCTGCGCCTTGCTGGGCTTGCAAGTGCTGGAATTTTTTAATATCTCGTTGCCCAGTTTTCAGGTCGGTGGAGGCCTGTTGCTGCTCATCAGCGCGATGAACATGCTCAACGCGCAGCCGGCCGAGGCCAAGCCTGCCACCAATGAATTGGAGGACGGCGCCGAAAAAGCCGCCGCAGGCGACAGCATCGCGGTGGTGCCGCTGACCATTCCCCTGCTGACGGGCCCTGCCGCCATGTCGACGGTAGTGATCTACGCCAACAAGGCGCAGACCTGGTGGGAGCAAGGGGCGCTGGTGGGTTACGGGCTGGTTATCGGGCTGGCGACATGGCTGTGTTTTTCCCTGGCTGACCCGATTGCCCGCGTGCTGGGGAAGTCTGGTATCAACGTGATGACGCGGCTGATGGGCCTCATCCTGGCCGCACTCGCGGTGGAAGTGATGGCCGGCGGCCTGGGCAAGCTTTTCCCGGTGCTGGTGGCGCGCTGAGACTGCCATGCAGGCTCGGGTGCTGCTGCTGGAAGACGACCCGGCGATCGCCAGAACGGTGGCCTATGCGCTGGAACGTGCGGCACTGCAGGTAACGCACAGTCTGCTGCTGCAGGACGCGCGCGCCCTGTGGCGCGCCGGCGGCTTTGACCTGCTGGTGCTCGACGTGGGCCTGCCTGATGGCAGTGGTCTGGATCTGTGCCGCGAGGTGCGCGCGGCAGGCCACACCCCCGTGCTGATGCTCAGCGCTCAGGGCGACGAAATCGACCGCGTTGTGGGTTTGGAGCTGGGCGCCGACGAT
>JBBSRE010000443.1:0-2578 GCA_038243365.1 Burkholderiales bacterium
CCGGTTCGCACCAACTGCGTGCCCCAAACAAGCAGGGCTACGGCAGCTAGAAGATTCAAGAGATGTTTCATGGGCGACCGACCACTATACGCCCTAATACTAAATTCATAGCATGAGGTCCACTGGCTGCGCGCCATTTTAGTGAAAGCGCTTGTGCGGGTTGACCCTCATCAGCCACCCACAGTGTCGCTGGGGAGGACACGGGCAGCACGCCCGCACCAAGGTTTCAGCGCGTGCGCCGCACCCGCAGCAGCTCGTCCAGCACCAGGCAAACGGCGCCCACGGTAATGGCTGAATCCGCAACGTTGAAAGCCGGGAAGTGCCAACCGGCCCAGTGAAAATCCAGGAAATCCACCACATAGCCGTGCATCAGCCGGTCGACCACGTTGCCGATGGCGCCGCCCAGAATGCAGGAGAGCGAGAACGCGAACAGTCGCTGTCCCGGGTGGGCATGCAGTTGCCAGATGATGAAGACTGCAGCAATCAGCCCGAAGCCGGTGAACAGCCAGCGCTGCCAACCGCCAGCCTGCGCCAGAAACGAGAACGCCGCGCCCGTGTTGTGCGCCCGCACGATGTTGAAAAAACTGGTGATGATGGTGGTATCGCCCAACTGGTAGGCGCCCAGAATCATTTGCTTGGTCAGCTGATCGGCCACCAGAATCACCACCGCCCAGACCAACCAGAGCCACATGCTTCCAGCGGCGCGGGGTGCAAAGCTGCTGCGGGTCATCACGCGTGCTTCCGGGTTTCGCCGGCGCCCAACAGGTTGCTGACGCATCGCCCGCAGATAGAGGGGTGGGCAAGGTCCACGCCCACATCGCTGCGGTAATGCCAGCAGCGTTCACATTTGGGGTCAGAACTGGCATTAACGCTAATGGACATGGCGCTACCAGCTATTAAATCAATAGCTGAGGTGATGAAGACGAAGCGCAGGTCATCGCCCAGGCTTGCCAGGATGGCGTGGTCTTCAGGCCCCACGGTGAGCTGCACACGCGCTTGCAGTGACGCGCCCACAGTGCCGGCGGCGCGCAGAGCCTCAATTTCCTTGTTGACGAGGTCGCGAATGTCGCGAATGCGTGCCCACTTGGCCAGCACGCCTTCGGTGGGTTGCGGCAGGTCGGCGTATTGCTCGAGGAAGATCGATTCGCTGTCTCCCACGATCTTCCAGGCCTCTTCTGCGGTGAACGACAGGAACGGCGCCATCCAGCGCAGCATGGCCTGGCTGATCTGGTACAGCGCGGTTTGCGCACTGCGCCGGGCGAGGCTGCCGGGCGCGGTGGTGTAGAGCCGATCTTTCAGGATGTCGAGGTAGAAGCCGCCCAGGTCCTCCGAGCAATACAGCTGCAGCTTCGCAACCACGGGGTGGAACTCGTAAATTTTGTAATGCGCCAGGATGTCCTGCTGCAATTCGGCCGCGCGGGCCAGGGCCCAGCGGTCAATTTCCAGCAGCTCGGCCTCCGGCACTGTGTGCTGAGCCGGGTCGAAGTCGCTGGTGTTGGCGAGCAAAAAGCGCAGGGTGTTGCGGATGCGGCGGTAGGCATCCACCACGCGCGCCAGAATCTTCTCGTCGCCAGCAATGTCGCCCGAGTAGTCACTGCTGGCAACCCACAAACGGATGATTTCCGCGCCCAGTTTCTTGTTGATGTCCTGCGGATCAATGCCGGTGCCGAGCGACTTGCTCATCTTGCGGCCCTGGCTGTCCACGGTGAAGCCGTGCGTCAGCAGGCCGCGGTAGGGCGCGCGGCCCTCCAGCGCGCAGGCCAAGAGCAGCGAGCTGTGGAACCAGCCGCGGTGCTGGTCGTGGCCTTCGAGGTACAGGTCGGCTTCGGGGCCACTGTCGTGGTGGGCGCCTGCGTGCGAGCCGCGCAGCACGTGCTGGAAGGTGGAGCCGGAGTCGAACCACACTTCGAGAATGTCGGTGCTCTTGGTGTAGTGGGGTGCGTCGCCTGCGCCCAAAATTTCTTCGGCGGTGACGCGGCTCCAGGCTTCGATGCCGCCTTTTTCGACGATATGCGCCGCCTGGTCCAGGATTTCCATGGTGCGCGGGTGCAGCTCGCCGGAATCCTTGTGCAAAAAGAACGGGATCGGCACGCCCCAGCTGCGCTGGCGCGAGATACACCAGTCGGGCCGACCGGCAATCATGTCGTGCAGGCGCGCCTTGCCGTTTTGGGGGTAGAAGCTGGTCTGCTCGATGGCGTTGAGCGCCAGCTGGCGCAGGGTCTCGGGCGCTTTGTCCTTGGTGAATACGCCTGCGCCCTCGTCCATGCGGATGAACCACTGCGCAGCGGCACGGTAGATCACCGGCGTCTTATGGCGCCAGCAGTGCGGGTAGCTGTGGGTGATGATATCGGTCGTCATCAACCGGCCCGCATCGCGCAACGCGTCGATGATGACGGGGCAGGCCTTCCAGATGTTCTGGCCTCCGAACAAAGGTAGCTCGGGCGCGTAGGTGCCGTTGCCCTGCACCGGGTTGAGGATGTCGTCAGTCGCCACGCCGTGGGCTACGCAGGAGTTGAAATCTTCCACGCCGTAGGCGGGCGAGGAGTGCACCAAACCCGTGCCGTCGGTGGCGGTGGCG
>JBBSRE010000444.1:0-2558 GCA_038243365.1 Burkholderiales bacterium
AGGAATGCACCTCATTCACTTGTACTGATAGCAACGGAAAACGCTATCCGCGCACCGGGCGAGGGAGCTTTGAGGAGCGCTGAAAACTGCGCACAAGGCGTTGCAGACGGCCCACGTCGCTTCGGCATGGCTGCGCTGACTGCGCCGCTGCCGCCGCGTGTGGAAATTCAGCCGCTCGAGCTGCGTCCCATCCCCGCCTTGAGGCCTGCGAGCGTCGTCGGGTAGCGCAGGCGCAGGCCTAGCTCGCATTCCATGCGGGAGGCGTCGAGCCGACGCGACTCGCTCATGAAGCTCAGTTGCATCTCGCCAAGATGCTGCGTTGCCTCATTACGCGCCACGCGTGGCGGGCGCGGCAGGCCATACAGATCGGCTGCCTGATCGAAGTAATCGCCCATGCGCAGGGCGCTGCGATCGCTGATGTTGTAGATGCGCTGCGGCGCGCCACGCCACAGCGCCAACAGGCAGGCGCGTGCCAGATCGTCTGCATGGATGTGATTGGTAAAGACATCATCACCGGTGGCCAGCACCGGCGTACCCCGACGCAAGCGCGCCTCGGGCGTTCCGCCCTCGCGATTTGGCGCGTAGATGCCTGGCACCCGCAAGACGCTGGCGCGCATGCCCGCCCGGCCCAGGCAGCGCACGCTGCGCTCGGCATCCACCCGACGCACCGCCCTGGGTGTCGCCGGCGCTGGCGCGCGGGTTTCCGCTACCCACTCGCCGTGGCAGTCGCCGTACACACCGCTGGTGGACACGTAGACCATTGCGCGGGGCAATGCACGCAAGCGCAAAGCGCGCACCAGCGCACGCGTGCGCTGATCGCGCGTGCCCTCACGTTCCGGCGGGGCCAAGTGCGCAACATAGCTGGCCAGACCCGCCAGGCGGCGAAGGCTGGCCGGCTGATCAAGGTCGACCACCAGCGGAGTGACCCCGAGCGCGCGCAATGATTCAACACGCTCTGCGCTGGAGGTCAGCGCGAAGACACGCATGCGCGGTCGCCCCGGCAGTGCCGAGAGCGCCGACACCAGGCGAACGCCTACATCACCACAGCCAACCACCAGCAAGCGCGGGCGGCGAAAGCGTGCAGGCAGGGCGCCAACAGGGTTATGGTTTGCGGGCAAAATCAAAAATTCAAAAAATAGCGCTGCCGGCTTTTTGTGCCGGCGTCAGCGCGAAGACACCAAGGATACCCACCGCATGAGCAGTGCCCCGCCCGCCACGCCGAGCCCCGATTCTTTTGCCATCGCCGTGCTGCCGAGCGGCCGCCTTTTCAACGCCCTGGCGGGCGAAACGATGCTGGCCGCAGCGATTCGAACTGGCGTGGGCCTGCCCTACGGATGCAAGGATGGCGCCTGCGGTTCATGCAAATGCAAGAAGCTCTCCGGCACCGTGGTGCATGGCGAACACCAGGACAAGGCGCTCAGCGCCGAGGAGGAAGCCGCAGGATTTGTCTTGACTTGCTGCGGCGTGGCGCACAGTGATGTGGTGCTTGAATCGCGCCAGGTAACGGACGAAGGTGCTTTTCCGATCCGCAAAATGCCAGTGCGTGTGGCTGCGCTGCAGCGGCTGTCGCACGATGTCATCGGCCTGCGACTGCAATTGCCGGCCACGGAGGCGTTTCGGTACCACGCAGGGCAGTACGTGGAGTTTTTATTGCAGGGCAACGTGCGGCGCTCGTATTCAATGGCCAATGCACCGCACACGCAAGCCGACGCAGGTGGCCTGGAGTTGCACCTGCGCCATATGCCTGGCGGGCGATTCACAGACCAGGTTTTCACCAGCATGAAAGAGCGCGACATTCTGCGCATTGAGGGACCGTACGGCAGCTTTTTTCTGCGTGAGGATTCTGACAAACCCATGGTGCTGCTGGCCTCAGGCACCGGCTTTGCCCCGCTCAAGGCACTGATCGAACAGTTACGCCTCAACGGCAGCAAGCGGCCCGCAGTTTTCTATTGGGGCGGGCGCCGGCCGCAAGATCTGTACATGGACGCTTGGGTGCGCGAGCGTTTGTCGGAGATGCCACAGCTGCGCTACGTTCCCGTGGTCTCCAACGCCTTACCGGAAGACGGCTGGGAAGGCCGCACCGGCTTCGTGCACCAAGCCGTGCTGGACGACTTCAGCGATCTCTCGGCCCACCAGGTCTACGCCTGCGGTGCACCCATCATGGTGGACACTGCACGCGACACTTTCATCGCCGCGCGCAGACTTCCTGCCGAAGAGTTTTACGCTGATGCATTTACCTCGGAAGCCGATAAACACGGCGACTGAGCGGGCCGAACGCACCGGCGCTCAGCTCGAGCACGGTTGGCCGGGCATTTGAGCGCAATTGAGCGCTTTGGGCGCGGCGGATTCGGCCGCGCCACTTAGCGAGCCATGGCGCGGCACGCGTCTGCGCAGCGCTTGCAGGATTCTGCGCACGCCTGGCAATGGGACATTTTGTGCTTACCGCACTCTTGCGCGCACGCGTCACACGCTTTGGCGCACAGCTCGCACATGGCGGCTGCGTGCTCGCTGTCTCGTGCCATCAGCGTCGCGGCAAGCGCGCACAGGTCAGCGCAGTC
>JBBSRE010000445.1:0-2544 GCA_038243365.1 Burkholderiales bacterium
GTCAGGCCGACGCCCAGCGCCAGCCAGCCCACTTCATTGGCCAAGTCCGCGTCGCCCAGAACCTGCGCCGCCACCGTCTCGCGCAACAACCAGAACACGCCCGCACCCACCAGCGCCAAAACCAGCGTGCCCCAGAACAGCGCCCGCCGCGCCGCCGCCACAGCCGGTGCGTCGTCCTGACCCACGGCTTCCGCGATCTGTCGCGTGCCGACCGTGCCCAAACCCAGGGCGGACGCCGTGGCGGCCGTCGCAATCAGGTTCTGAAACAAGCCGACCAGGCCCACGCCCGCCGGCCCCAACAGCACCGCCACCACCTTGATGCGCAGCAGGCTGATCAGGATGTTGATCACCGACGCGCCGCCGATGATGGACGACGAACGCAGGATCTGGCGGTAGGAGGTGCTCTCGCTCACGCAGCAGCCGTAATTGCCGCAACGACTCTCTCAGCTTGCTCGGCTGAAAGCTGCGGACCGATCGGCAAGCTAAGCACTTCACTAGCCATCCGAGAGGCCACGGGAAATGCATCGTCTGCGAAATTCATTTCCGCATACGCCTGTTGCCTATGCGGCGGAATGGGGTAGTGGATCAGGCTGCCGATGCCGGCCTCCGTCAACCGCTGCTGCAGCGCATCGCGTTGAAGATGACGGACCACGAACAGGTGCCAGACGGGATCGGCCCAGTCCGGTACGTGCGGCAGCACAAGGCCAGTCCCGCGCAAGCCATCCACATACTGCTGAGCAATGCCGGCACGGCGTGCGTTCCATGCATCCAGATGCTGCAGTTTGACCCGCAGCACAGCGGCCTGGAGCGGGTCTAAACGACTGTTGTAGCCCTGCACGTCGTTGACGTACTTCACCCGCGACCCGTAGTTGCGCAGCACCCGAATGCGCTCAGCCAGTTCCGCATCGTCGGTGGTGATGGCACCGCCATCGCCCAAAGCGCCCAGGTTCTTGCCGGGATAGAAACTCCACGCCACCACATCGCCATGCGCACCGATACGCTTGCCCTTGTAGCGGGCACCATGCGCCTGTGCGCCGTCTTCAAGGACGCGTAGGCCGTGCTTGCGCGCGATTGCGAGGATCGGGTCCATATCGGCTGGCTGGCCGTACAGATGCACCGGCAAGATTACCTTGGTGCGACTGGTAATGGCGGCTTCGATCAGCGCCGGATCGAGGTTGTAAGTCGCCTCAACCGGCTCAACCGGCACTGGCGTCGCGCCACATTGGCTGACGGCCAGCCACGTGGCGATGTAGGTGTTGGATGGCACGATCACTTCATCGCCGGGGCCAACATCCATAGCCCGCAATCCCAGATGCAGCGCGTCGAGGCCGTTTGCCACGCTTACGCACTGCGCGGCATCGGAGTAACGGGCGAATTCCGACTCGAACGCTTCGACTTCCGGACCAAGGATGTACCAGCCGCTTTCCAATACGCGTGCTATCGCGTGATCAATCTCTGGTTTCAATTCGCAGTAAGGCGCTTGCAAATCAAGGAATGGAATATTCATGATCTGATTCCTTGCGCGACGAGGTAATCGTCGTAGTTCCGATAATAGTCATCCTCGTCATAGCGATTCGACGCCAACACCAGGCATACCGAACCGGACGAAAAGTTATCCAACTCACGCCAGATCATCGGACAGACGTACAGGCCGCTGTACGAGCGATTGAGATGGAAGCGCTTCTTTTCCTGCCCATCATCGAGCACCACGTCAAAGCTGCCCGACATGGCAATGATCAATTGCTGCAAGCCTTTGTGTGCGTGGCCGCCTCGCTCCGTGCCACCCGGTACGTCATAGGTGTAGTAAACACGCTGGATATCGAACGGAATGTGCTGCCCGCCTTCAACGAAGGTAAGGTTGCCCCGTGCTTCGGTGATTTTGGGCAAATCAACCATTTTACAGCCGGAAATCGAACCTAACGCCTTGTTATCAATCATTGACTTTCCTTGGAAATAACCAGTGACGCTACAAATCACATTCGCTTGCAGCTACTCATAAAGTTCCAATCATAAAGTCGTGTGTAACTGAACGCGCCCCAAAACTCTCTTTTTGAAAAAGAAGACCTTCATTCAAGATGGTCCCAGCAGATTCAGTCGACGTCCCGAAGCTAATGTAGTCGACTCCCGCAACTATGGCTTCTTGCTTAATTTCGCTGACTACCAGATCAAGGGCACCACAATTGCGACCTTCGTTTGAGCAGGCGAGATACTGGGTATGCCAAACGTGTCCATAGCGGAATACCATTGCGCCGGCAACCAGTCGGTCGCTCGCCCAAGCACCAGCAATGAACATTCTTTCAGGAAATCTCGTGAAAAGAAGCTCCAGCTCTGATGCACTGTGTACTGGAGTCGTTCCGTGCTGGGCTTCGAGCACTTCGCTTAAAAGCTTGTGGAATTCACCGGGCTGCGTGCGCGACACCAGAATACCACACTTCAATGCTTTCGCCACGGATCGACGCTTCATCGTATTGAATGAAAAACCATTGGGCAAGGGAAGGACGCTGGAAAGATCACGTCGTGATAGTGAAAAGCCGCGTCGCCACA
>JBBSRE010000446.1:0-2535 GCA_038243365.1 Burkholderiales bacterium
ACCTCTCCAGGCCGCGGTCACGATGCAATGCCTGCGGCCACCAGATTCGCTGGTTTGAAAACCTGCCGGTGCTGAGCTATGTGGCATTGCGGGGCAAGTGCAGCGGGTGCGGCATGCGCATCAGTCCTCGCTACCCGCTGGTAGAACTGGCGACCGGCGCTCTGTTTGTGTATTGCGCCTATCGATTCGGCCTCTCCATTAGCGCACTCGCGTGGGCTTTTTTCTGCGCGATGCTGCTCGCGATGGCCTTCATCGATTGGGACACCACTCTGCTGCCCGATGATCTGACCCTGCCGCTGCTCTGGGCAGGTCTCATTGCCTCGGCCAGCCGGAGCATTGAGGTACCTCTCTATGAGTCGGTTGTGGGCGCAGCAGCGGGTTACGTGTCACTTTGGCTGGTGTACTGGGCATTCAAGCTTGCGACCGGCAAGGAAGGCATGGGCTACGGCGACTTCAAACTGTTTGCGGCCCTGGGTGCCTGGTTCGGCTGGCAGGCGCTGGTGCCGCTTATCCTGCTGTCGTCTGTTGTCGGGGCAATGGTCGGCATCGCCATGAAGTTCGCCAGCAGTTTGCGGGAAGGGGGCTACATTCCTTTCGGTCCGTTTCTCGTAGGAGCGGGATTGATCGGCCTCTTCGCCGGACCGCAGAATGTGCATAACGCCGTTCTTGGCGCCCTTGGGCTGTGAATGCACGCTGTTTGCGCATTGGCCTGACTGGCGGAATTGGGAGCGGCAAAAGCACAGTGGCCGGGATGCTGGCGAGCTGCGGCGCCGCGGTAATCGACTCCGATGCCCTCTCGCGGGCGAGCACCGCTAAGGGCGGTGCAGCCATGGCGGCCATCGCGGCCGCCTTCGGCCCTGAATTCGTTGATGAAGCTGGCGCCTTGGATCGCGAACGCATGCGGGCCATGGTTTTCCGTGATCCGGCAGCGAAGCTGCAACTGGAAGCCATCGTTCATCCCATCGTGCAGAACGTCATGACGCTGCATGAGCGTGATGCCCGTACCTCAGGGTATAGCTTGATCGTTCTTGATATCCCGCTGCTGGTGGAATCAGGACGTTGGACTAGCGCACTGGATGCCGTGCTGGTGGTAGATTGCTCACGTGCGACCCAGATTGAGCGCGTAATGCGGCGCAGCGCCATGGCGCGCCCACAAGTGGAAAGCATTATTGCTGCGCAAGCCACCGGTGCACAGCGGCGCGCCGCCGCCGATGCCGTGCTGTGGAACGACGAACTCTCTTTGTCCAAGCTTGGCGCAGCAGTGGAAGTACTGGCAAAAACATTCGGGCTATGATTCATAAGCCTCTGGCATCGATGCGAAACGTGAGACCGTTGTTCTGCATGCCACGACCCCACAGGAATCTGCCCGCGTGATTTTGTACGAATACCCCTTCAACGAACGCATCCGCACCTATCTGCGGCTAGAACATCTGTTCAAGCGCCTCGGACTGCTCATTGCACGTGAGCACCCGCTAGACCACCACTACGCGATCGCCACAATCTTCGAAGTCATGGATGTTGCAGCGCGCGCCGATCTCAAGTCTGATGTACTGAAGGACCTGGAAAAGCAGAAGCACGTGCTGGATGGCTACAGGGGCAACCCGTCTATCTCCGAAAATGCGCTCGACGGCATGTTCGCGCAGCTCGAATCCTGCTTTTCTGCGTTGAATGCTCAGACGGGTAAAGCCGGCCAATCGCTCACTGACAACGAATGGTTGATGGCAATCCGCAGCCGCATCGGCATCCCTGGCGGAACCTGCGGTTTTGATCTGCCGGGGTATGCCGCTTGGCAGCACCGGCCGCCACAAGAGCGTCAGCAATACCTGGGAGACTGGGCATCCGCTCTGGCGCCGTTAGCCGACGCCATTTTGGTCTTGCTCAAGTTGCTGCGTGACTCCGGCGCGCCACAAAAAATGGTGGCTGAGCGCGGCCAGATGCAGCAGACCTTGCCACAAGGCCGCACCTTCCAGCTGTTGCGCTTGCGCATTGACCCGTCGCTGGAAGTGGTGCCCGAAATCAGCGGCAACCGCCTGATGGTTTCGGTGCGTCTCATGCGCATGCAACCGGGAGAGCATGCGGCTGCGAGCAGCGAAGACGCCAGCTTCGAACTGACACTTTGCTCATGAAACAGGTGAAACAACGGTTTAGGGCGTGGGAGCTGAGATTGGCGACTTGCGAGGAGATCTTCAGGTGACCACCGCCGCTCCGTCCGACCGATCAGTGCGCCGTGTCGTCTGCCCAGCCTGTGGCGATAAGAGTGTTTACAGCACAGCCAATCAGTGGCGTCCTTTTTGCAGTGAGCGTTGCAAGCAGCGGGACTTCGGGGCTTGGGCGAGCGAAGAGTTCCGCATGCCGACAGAGGCGCCACCGGACGATGCGCCTCACGGTGACCCTCGTACCTCTTTAGCCTGAAACTGCACTCTAAGGCTTATACCGCCTGCGAGGCAAGCTATCGAATGATGAGCGTTTCCGGATCAAACGCCACGTCTCGCTCTTCAGCCAACCATTGCAGGACGGGTAGCGCCCCAGGCAGCA
>JBBSRE010000447.1:0-2509 GCA_038243365.1 Burkholderiales bacterium
CCAAAGAGTTTCGCATTGCAGGAACTGAAGTCGGAGTGCAGCACTTTGGCGCGGGCGTTTTGCTGCAACCGGTGGACAACCCCTGGGCCATGCTGGACGCCGCTCTGGACGCCTTCGAGCCTGGCTTCGCACTGGAACGAGAGCAACCGCAGGTGCAAGTGCGCGAGGACAGTGGCCCATGTTCTTGCTCGACACCAACATCTGCATCTACATCATCAACAACCGCCCGCCAGAGGTGTTGGCACGGTTTCAGGCATATCGCCTGGGCGAAGTGGGCATTTGCAGCGTGGTGGCGGCCGAGTTGGCATATGGCGTGGCCAAAAGCGGTTCTGCGCGCAACCGCAGCGCGCTGGAGATGTTCCTCGCGCCGCTGGAAGTGTTGCCGTTTGATGAGGCAGCCGTCTGGGTGTATGGAGATCTGCGCGCCGAGCTGCAGCGCCAGGGCCAGCCTATTGGTGCGCTGGATACGATGATTGCCGCACACGCCTTGAGCCTCGATGCCTCACTGGTCAGCCACAACACGCGCGAATTTGCGCGAGTGCCGGGTTTGCGGCTGGAGAACTGGGCGGAGTCCTAGTGTTCCCGCCCGCTACCATCCAAGCGTTCCCGTTTTAGATCACAACAGTCGCCCGCCATGCTCCCCCACACCTTCCTCTGGCACGACTACGAAACCTTCGGCTCCGACACCCGGCGCGACCGCCCCGCACAATTCGCTGCCATCCGCACCGATGCCGAGCTGAATGAAATTGGCGAGCCATTGATGGTCTATTGCCAGCCGGCCAACGATTACCTGCCGCAGCCAGAAGCCTGTTTGATCACCGGCATCACGCCGCAAACCGCAATGGAGCGCGGCGTGCCCGAGCGCGAATTTGCTGCGCGCATCCACGAGGCCATGGCCCAGCCCGGCACCATTGGCGTGGGCTACAACACCATTCGCTTTGACGATGAAATCACGCGCCACATGTTCTGGCGCAACCTGATCGACCCGTATGGGCGCGAATGGCAGAACCAGTGCGGCCGTTGGGATTTGCTCGATGTCGTGCGGCTTGCCTATGCGCTGCGGCCCGATGGGATCATGCTGTGGCCCAAGAAGGAAGATGGCTCGCCCAGCTTCAAGCTGGGCGACTTGGCGCGCGCCAACGGCCTGCTGCATGAAGCCGCGCACGATGCGCTGTCGGACGTGCGCGCCACCATTGCGCTGGCGCGGCTCTTGCGCCAGCACAACGCCAAGCTGTTTGACTTTGCGCTGGCGCTGCACAAAAAAGACCGCGTGGCGCAGGAGTTGCGCCTGCCCACCGATGCGCAAAACGCCAAGCCGTTTTTGCACGTGTCCGGCATGTTCCCGGCCGAGCGTGGTTGCCTGGCCGTCATGTGGCCGTTGGCCAGCCACCCCACCAACAAGAACGAACTGCTGGCCTGGGATTTGGCGCACGACCCGGCGCAGCTGCGCACCATGAGCGTGGAGGATTTGCGCCTGCGCCTGTTCACCCGCACGGCCGATTTGCCCGACGGCATGACGCGCCTGCCGCTCAAAAGCGTGCACCTGAACAAGTCGCCCATGGTGGTGGGCAACATCAACACTCTCACGCCCGAATTGGCCCAGCGCTGGGGCATTTACACCAGCCTGTGCACCGAGCACGCCGTGCGCGCGCACATGCTGCCCGACATGAGCTCCATCTGGGCGGCGGTGTTTGAGCGGCCCAAAGCGGACGGCCCGGCGCCTGATGTGGAGCAGGATTTGTACGGCGGCTTTGTCGGCAACGGTGACCGCCGCCGGTTGGATGATTTGCGCGCCATGACGGGTGAGCAGTTGGCGAGCGCGCGCACTGGCTTTGACGATGCCCGGCTGGAGGAAATTCTGTTTCGCTACCGCGCGCGCAATTTTCCGCAAACCTTGTTGGCGCCCGAGCAAGCGCGTTGGCTGGCGCACCGCCGCGCCTGCTTGCTGGAGGGAGCGGGCGGGGCGCTGACGGCCGAGGCGCTGTTTGAAAAAATCGATGCCTTGTCTGAAGACGCCAATGAGCGGGAGGAAGAGATCTTGGGGGCGCTGTATGACTGGGCTGAGGTGGTGGTGCCAGAGCAGTGACGGCGCGATGGCTTGCGGTGTCTCGGCACTGCTGGTGGTGCGAGAAGTATCAAATTGATAGCTGCTGGCGTATGGTGGATAAGCGCTAGCGGCGTATTATTCATGAAATAGTGCTAAGAGACGATTGACGCCTTCACAGGGCGTTGCAGCGTGCTTTTGCCGAGGGCGGGTGCCGGGGTGTGCGCCCGGCGGCGCAGTCACTTTTGTTCGCTTCGCCGAAAAAAAGTAACCAAAAAAAGGGCGACCCTACTGTCCGTGTCCCCCACGTTGCACGTGGGGGCAACCTGCGATGCTCGTTCGCGGGGCGCGCCGCAGAACTCGCTATGCGCTGGCGCGCTCCGCTCAAACAACTGCGGCGAGTCAGATGACGAAGGCGCGTGTCCTTCGGCACACGCCCGCCCCGCGCCCTGCGCTTCTCGGCAC
>JBBSRE010000448.1:0-2490 GCA_038243365.1 Burkholderiales bacterium
CTGGCGGAGCCAGTTCCACGGTGGCGCTGGCGGGTTCGGCACCCATTTAAGAAGCGGCGAATGAGCATGACAACAGCAATGAATGTGACAAGGAACACTCCTCATTTCATAGCTACTTGCGCTTTCTGGATGAGCGCTTGAGGCCGATTTCACTCAAATATTTATCGCATAGGAACCCAGGCATGAGCAAGTTTTACGACGCCTTGGAAGCACGCAACCCGCAAGAACGCGAAGCTGCCCTGCTCGCCGCGCTGCCGCGTCAGATCGCGCACGCGCAGCAAGCAAGCGAGGCGTTCGCGGAGATTCTGCTGGGGGTAGACGCGGCGGCGGTGACTAGCCGTGAGGCCTTGGCCCGGTTGCCGGTGACGCGCAAGCACGAGTTGCTGGAGCGGCAGACCGCAGAGCGCAGCCGCTCGCTGTTCGGCGGTTTCGCCGCGCAGGGGTTTGGCGCCGGCATGCCGCGCGTCTTTGCCAGCCCTGGCCCGATTTACGAGCCCGAAGGCGCGGGGCGCGATTACTGGCGCATGGCGCGAGCGCTGTACGCAGCCGGGTTTCGCGCGGGTGAGCTGGCGCACAACTGCTTTTCGTACCATTTCGTACCTGCCGGCTCCATGATGGAATCCGGCGCCATCGCGCTGGGGTGCACCGTGTTTCCTGGCGGTACGGGTCAGACCGAGCAGCAGGTGCAGGCCATGGTTGACATGCGGCCAGCTGGTTACGTGGGCACGCCCAGCTTTCTCAAGCTCATTGTGGAGAAGGCAGAAGCCATGGATCAGGCGATTCCCAGCGTCACCAAAGCGCTGTTGTCAGCCGAAGCCCTGCCGCCCTCGCTGCGCGACTGGTTTGGCGAGCGCGGCATTGCGGCCTACCAGTGCTATGGCACGGCAGATCTGGGCTTGATTGCCTATGAAACCGAGGCCCGCGAAGGCTTGGTGCTGGACGAAGGCGTGCTGGTGGAAATCGTGCGCCCCGGCACCGGCGACCCGGTGCCCGACGGCGAGGTGGGCGAGCTTGTGGTGACCACCCTGAACCCCGATTACCCGCTGATCCGCTTTGGCACCGGCGATCTATCTGCGGTGCTGCCAGGAGACTGCCCCACCGGCCGCACCAACACCCGCATCAAAGGTTGGATGGGCCGTGCCGACCAGACCACCAAGGTGCGCGGGATGTTCGTGCACCCGGCGCAAGTGGCGGCCATCGCGGCGCGCTTTCCGCAGGTGCTGCGCTCGCGCTTGGTCGTCAGCGGCGAGATGGCCAACGATCAGATGCTGCTCCAAGTGGAAACCCTCGAGACCGCAGCCGGATTGGCAGAGCGCCTGCAAGACGCCATGCGCGAAGTGACCAAACTGCGTGGTGAGGTAGAACTGGTCGCGCCGGGCACGCTGGCCAATGACGGCAAGGTGATTGAGGACGCGCGCAGCTACCGCTGAAGCTGTGCAGAAGGGCGCGCTGCCCCCCAGGGGCGCAGTAGCAATACCTCGTCAGGTTCCCCAAACGACGTCGGCGCCTTCTGCGGCGCTGCGCTGCAACATGTCGATGAACGGCGCTGTACGTTGGCGCAGGGTGACGCGGCTGCCACGAGGGCCGTCAGTGTCCGCATCGTCCTGGTCGTCGTCTTCCGCAGATGCTTTGGCCTGTTGGTCGGCAGCGTGGGCGTCGCTTTCCTCGTGCGCCACAGCGGCCTCCAAGGCAGCGATGGCGGCCGGAATCTGGGCCACGGTGATGATTCCCTGGACCGCTGGCTCCTTGCCAACGATCGTCAACAGTCGCCGCCCTTGTGCGTCCAGCAGGATCAGGTCGGCGGTGGCGCGGGATTTGAATTTGTAGAGCATGGGTGAAGCCTTGAATGGAGCGCATCGCGCGTGAACATGGGCCTTATTGTGCCGCGCATGCTCGACCGCGCCCAAGAGGCGTTCTCCTCCAGCCGACAGACGTCACGTAGAGTGAGGCCATGACCTCAACCGACACCAGCACTGACACAGCCACAGATACCGCAATCTTCCACAACCCGCACTGCAGCACCTCGCGAAAGGCCCTGGCGCTGATGCAGGAGCGCGGCCTGCAGCCCCAGGTCATCCAGTACCTCTTGACCCCACCCGATCGCAGCACGCTTGCGCGCCTGATCGCCGCGAGCGGCCGCCCCGTTGCCGACTTTGTGCGCCGCAGGGAAGCGCTCTATAGCGAGCTTGGCCTGGGCGAGACCGGCGTCACTGACGTGCAGCGCATGGACGCATTGCTCGCCCACCCGCGCCTGCTTGAGCGTCCCATTGTGGTGACACCGCAGGGCACCTGCCTGGGCCGGCCGTTGGCGGCCATTCTGGAAGTGCTGCCGCCGCCACGCTAAATTCTGATAGCCGACTTCTCGTGACCAACCCATTGAACTGTCCATGCGCCCACTTGCACGCGATGTGACGCTGCTCGGCGTGGGGCAGACACTGGGTTTCGCCTCCTCGTACTACCTGCCAGCGCTGCTCGCGGAGCCCATGGCGC
>JBBSRE010000449.1:0-2488 GCA_038243365.1 Burkholderiales bacterium
CAGACCAAGGTGTACGGCTTGCCGGCTGATCGCCTGCTGGCCACCGTGTACCAGGAGGACGACGAGGCCTATGACATCTGGACCAAAGAGATTGGCCTGCCACCGGAGCGCGTGATTCGCATCGGCGACAACAAGGGCGGCCGCTACAAAAGCGACCACTTCTGGATGATGGCCGACACCGGCCCCTGTGGCCCCTGCTCGGAAATCTTCTACGACCACGGCCCGCACATCCCCGGCGGCCCGCCCGGCAGCCCCGATGAGGACGGCGACCGCTTCATCGAAATCTGGAACAACGTGTTCATGCAGTTCGACATGAAGGAAGACGGCAGCGTGTCACCGCTGCCTGCGCCCTGCGTGGACACCGGCATGGGCTTGGAGCGCTTGGCCGCCATCCTGCAGCACGTGCACAGCAACTATGAAATCGACTTGTTCGATGCGCTGATCAAGGCCGCAGCGCGTGAGACCGGCGAGCAGGATGTGAACCACAAGAGCCTGCGCGTCATCGCAGACCACATTCGCGCTACCGCGTTCTTGGTGGCCGACGGCGTGATTCCCGGCAGCGAAGGGCGAGGTTATGTGCAGCGCCGCATCATCCGCCGCGCCATTCGCCACGGCTACAAACTCGGCAAGAAAACACCGTTCTTCCACAAACTGGTGGCCGATCTGGCGCGCCTGATGGGCGATGCCTACCCCAAGCTGCGCGAGCAGGAGCAGCGCATCACCGAAGTGCTCAAGGCCGAAGAAGAGCGCTTCTTCGAGACGCTGGCCAACGGCATGGAAATTCTGGACGCCACGCTGGACGGCGGCGCCAAGGTATTGCCCGGAGACGTGGCCTTCAAGCTGCACGACACCTACGGTTTCCCCCTCGACCTCACCAACGACGTTTGCCGCGAGCGCGACGTGAATGTGGACGAGGCAGGCTTCAAGTCCGCGATGGAAAAGCAGAAGACCCAGGCGCGCGCCGCCGGCAAGTTCAAGATGGACAAGGCGCTCGATTACACCGGCGACACCAACCGCTTCACCGGCTACGAGCAGCTGTCAGAGATCGCAAAAATCATAGCTATTTACGCAGACGGGACAAGCGCTGAAAGCCTAAAAGAGGGTCAAAGTGGTGTCGTGGTGCTTGACTCCACACCGTTTTATGCCGAGAGCGGCGGCCAGGTGGGAGACCAGGGCGTGATCAGCAGCGGCGCTGCCCGCTTTGCCGTGAACGACACGCTCAAGGTGCGCGCCGACGTGTTCGGCCACCACGGCACGCTTGCCGCAGGTTCCCTGCGCGTGGGCGACGCGGTGCAGGCGCAGGTGAATACTGAGGTACGCGCCGCCACCATGCGCAACCATTCGGTCACGCACCTCATGCACAAAGCCCTGCGTGAAGTGCTGGGCAGCCATGTGCAGCAAAAGGGCAGCCTGGTGGATGCCGACAAAACACGCTTTGACTTCACCCACAACGCCCCGGTGACCGACGCGCAGATTCGCGAGATCGAGCAGCGCGTGAATGCGGAAATTCTGGCCAACCACGCTACCGAATCACGCGTGATGGACATCGAGTCGGCCCAGAAAACAGGCGCCACCATGCTGTTTGGCGAAAAGTACGGCGACAGCGTGCGCGTGCTCGACATCGGCTCCAGCCGCGAACTGTGCGGCGGCACCCACGTGGCGCGCACCGGAGACATCGGCTTCTTCACCATCACGGCCGAAGGCGGCGTGGCTTCCGGCGTGCGGCGTGTGGAGGCCGTCACAGGCATGAACGCGCTGGCCTATGTACAAGGCATGGAAAGTACGCTGGGCGGCGTGGCAGGGACGCTCAAAGTGGCGCCCGGCGAAGTGCCCGCACGCGTGGACGCGCTTCTTGCCCAGCTGCGCGAAGCGGAGCGCGAAACACTGGCCATCAAGGGGCGGCTCGCATCCGCGCAGGGCGACGACCTGCTGGGAACAGCGGTCGATATCAAAGGGCTGAAGGTATTGGCGGCAGAACTGCACGGCGCCGATGCCAAGACCTTGCGCGAGACCATGGACAAGCTCAAAGACAAGCTCAAGACGGCTGTCATCGTGCTGGCCGCAGTAGACGGCGCCAAGGTGCAAATTGCGGCGGGAGTCACCGCTGACAGCATAGTCCGCATCAAGGCGGGCGATTTGGTGAACTTTGTTGCTGGCCAGGTGGGCGGAAAAGGCGGAGGCAAGCCCGACATGGCCATGGCCGGTGGTACCGAGCCCGCCGGGTTGGCGGCGGCGCTGGCTTCCGTTCAAGCCTGGGTGGCTGAACGCCTGTAAAAGCTCTCGGAAATTGCTATTTATTTGATAGCTACCAGCCCAATTCCCTATTGCGCTATAGCCCTAAAAGCATTGAATTTTTGCTTGGTCGGAAGCCCTTGGGAAAACAGCTGACACCAAGCGCCGAGCAGCCGGGCAGGCAACCTGCGTAGGCGCCATTGCCAATGGCAAGCGAAAGCTCCCAACCTGCGCCGCTACGGCGCAAATTCGAAAG
>JBBSRE010000450.1:0-2488 GCA_038243365.1 Burkholderiales bacterium
CGATGGCTTTGTCGACCAACCGCAAGACCATGGACGGCGATCGTGAATTCGCTGACCTGACGCACAAACTTATTGGGGTGGCCCCCACAGGAAGATCGGTATGAATACTGCAAGCAATTCCAGCAATTCCAGCAATTCCGCAAGGCAGCCCCAGGCTGGCGGCGCCCCGAACGCCACGCTCACCTTGAACGAGGGTGTTTTCGCGCGGCGTAACTGGTTCGACTGGCTGTTTGCCGCCATCATCATCTCGGGTGGCTTGTTTGCCTTCCAGCGTTACGCCGCCTATATGGACGTGTACGAAAAAGGCATTCTGCTGGCCGCTATGCCAGCGTTGATATGGCTAGGCTGGTTCTGGCGCCCCTTGCGCGTGCTGATGCTGGTGGTGGCCGGGTTTGCACTGTTGGCCATTGCGTCCTACCAATCCAACGGAGAGGGGCAGCTCGCCCGCGCCGAATCGGTGTTCTGGCTCAAGTACTTCCTCTCCAGCCAGTCGGCGATCCTTTGGATGAGCGTGCTGTTCTTCATGAGCACTGCGTTTTACTGGTTCAGCATGGTCTCCCGCGGCGAGGGGGCTGCGATGTCGCTCATCGGCTCGCGGATGGTGTGGGTGGCCGTCGGCATGGCGCTCATCGGCACGATGGTGCGCTGGTACGAAAGTTATCTCGTGGGCGCAGACGTCGGCCACATTCCGGTCAGCAACCTCTACGAGGTCTTCGTGCTGTTTTGCTGGATCACAGCGCTTTTTTATCTGTACTACGAGCAGCACTACGGCACGCGGGCGCTTGGTGCGTTCGTGATGCTGGTGGTCAGCGCGGCGGTTGGCTTCTTGCTCTGGTACACGGTGGCGCGAGAAGCGCAAGAGATACAGCCTCTGGTGCCGGCGCTCAAAAGCTGGTGGATGAAGCTGCACGTACCAGCCAACTTCATTGGCTATGGAACTTTCGCGCTATCGGCGATGGTGGCGTTCGCCTACCTCATCAAACAGCAGGCCACCGAGACCAGTTGGAAGAAGCTGGCCCCTCTCGGCGTGCTCGGGCTGGTGCTGTGTTTTGAGCCCATCGTGTTTCGTCCGGCATCGGGCCAATCCGCGAGCAGCAGCTACTGGATGGTGTATTTCGGCGTATCGGTGCTCATCGTCGGCGGCATTTTGTTTGGTCGTCGGCGCATTGCGTCGAAGCTACCACCGCTCGAGACGCTTGACGACATCATGTACAAAGCCATCGCGGTGGGTTTTGCGTTTTTCACTATCGCCACAGTGCTTGGAGCCTTGTGGGCTGCAGAGGCGTGGGGCGGCTACTGGAGTTGGGACCCGAAGGAAACTTGGGCGCTGATCGTCTGGTTGAACTACGCAGCGTGGTTGCACATGCGGCTGATGAAGGGGCTGCGCGGCACCGTTTCGGCTTGGTGGGCGCTGGTGGGACTGGCGGTCACGACTTTTGCCTTCTTGGGCGTCAACATGTTCCTGAGCGGCCTGCACAGCTACGGCACGCTGTAAACGCGTTTGAGCTGCACCCGTTCGCTGACAGCGGACGGTACGGACGATTTCGTTTGAAAAATAACTGTTGGGTATAGGGAACGAATTTAAAGTTTCTTCTCTCTATCCACATCAGCTTTCAACGATATATCGGAGTTTTCCATGTCCAAACTGCCCCGCCAGACGGGTTTCACACACCCACTGTCTTCCGAGATTACGCCGCGCGCGGTGTACGAAGACCGGCGCGACATGCTGCGGCTGTTGGCCGGTGGCGCTGCCGGCGCGGCGCTGGCGACATGGGCAGGGCGCGAAGCCCTGGCCGTAGATGCACGGCCCGGCAAGCTGGCAGCGCTCGCGGGCGGTAAATCCGCAGTCGCCGGGGCGGTCACCATGGAAAAGCTGACCAGCTACCAGGATGCCACCACCTACAACAATTTCTATGAGTTTGGCACCGACAAGGCCGACCCCGCCCGCAACGCCCACACCCTCAAGACTTCGCCGTGGGCGGTAGAGATAGAGGGCTTGGTGAAGAAACCGGGCAAGTACGGCATGGAGGACCTGCTCAAGCTCAGCGCCCAGGAAGAGCGCATCTACCGCCTGCGCTGTGTGGAGGGCTGGTCCATGGTGATTCCGTGGGTGGGCTATTCGCTGGCCGAGCTGATCAAGCGCGTCGAGCCGCTGGGCAGCGCGAAATATGTCGAGTTTGTCACGCTGGCTGACAAGGCAACCATGCCGTTTGTCGGCTCTCGCGTGCTCGATTGGCCCTACACCGAGGGCCTGCGCATGGACGAAGCCATGCACCCGCTCACGCTGCTGACCTTTGGCATGTATGGCGAGGTCTTGCCCAAGCAGAACGGCGCGCCGGTGCGCATCGTTGTGCCCTGGAAGTACGGCTTCAAGAGCGCCAAGAGCATCGTCAAGATCCGCTTCACCGACAAAGAGCCGAGCACCGCCTGGAACAAGGCAGCGATCAACGAATATGGCTTTTATTCGAACGTCAACCCGGACGTCAAC
>JBBSRE010000451.1:0-2485 GCA_038243365.1 Burkholderiales bacterium
AAGGTGTTCATGGCGAGCAGGCCTGCAAAACGATCGGGCGCTTCCATCGGCAGCGTCAGGCCCAGCATGCCGCCCCAGTCTTGCACCACCAGCACGCAGCGCTGCAAGTCCAGCCGCTCGATCAGCTCCAGCAGCACTTGGCGGTGCCATTCGAACTGGTGCGCGGCATCTTTCTTGGGCTTGTCGCTCTTGCCAAAGCCGATCAGATCCGGCGCCACCACCCGATGGCCCGCAGCGAGGAACACCGGCAGCATGTGGCGATAGAGATAGCTCCAGGCCGGGTTGCCGTGCAGGCACAGCCATGTGAGCGGCGCGTCTTGTGCGCCCTCGTCCAGATAGTGCAGGCGCAAACCGCCCAGCGCAGGGAGATCGCTGACGTAGTGCGGCGCCCAGGCGTAGCCGGGCAGGTTTGCGAAACGCTCCTCAGGTGTTCGAAGCGCATCGTCACGCAGCGGGTGTGCTACGCGGGCCAGCTCGCGCTGCGTGGCGCGGCGCCCCTGGAAGAACGATTCCAGCAGCTGGCCACATTCGGCCGCCAGCACGCCGCCCTGCACGTGCGTCTGATGGTTCAGCCGCTCGTTACTAAAGAGGTTCACCACCGAACCTGCGGCACCGGTTTTGGGCTCGGCCGCGCCGTACACCACGCGGGCGACCCGGGCGTTCATCAGCGCACCACTGCACATGGCGCAGGGTTCCAGCGTGACGTACAGGGTGCAGTCGCTGAGCCGGTAATTCCCCAGTGCAGCAGCGCCCGCGCGCAGGGCACTCATCTCGGCATGGGCGGTGGGGTCGTGGCTATCGACTGGCGCATTGCGCCCGGTAGCGACCACTTCACCGGCACGCACCAGCACGGCGCCCACCGGCACTTCGCCAGCCGCCGCAGCATCGCGCGCCTGCGCCAGAGCCAATTGCATGAAATGCTCATCGTGGTTCATGGAACTATCAAATTAATAGCTGCTAGCGCAATCCCCATAAGCCCTAGCGGCAGTTTTTACCTAAAATCTCACACCGCAACTCACCCCGTACGGTGCCGGTTTGGCCAATGCGCTCAATCCGCCGGCTCGGGCCGAGGCTGGTTCATGGCGCCTTCCAAAGCGTTCTTGTACTGCTGCTGAATTTGCTGGCTCTGCTCACGCATGTTGCCTGTAGCAGCTGGCTGGGGCGCAGGCGCGCCGCCCGGAGCAGGAACCTGCAACGCCGGCACCACCACGTGCGTGGCGTCAAGGTTCTTGCGCGTCAGCAGCCCCACCAGCGCCAACACCACCAGCAACGAGACGATTCCGACAACTGCGCGCATCTCAAGCCTCCTGGTTGGACACCATGCCCAAGTCTTGCATCCATTGTGCAAGCGCCTGCGCATCCGCATTACCTGCGCGGTACGCAGCGTGCAGGGCCGCGTGCGACTCGGGCCGGTGCTGGTTCAGCTTCAGCGTGCATTGCCAGTCCAGCACCCGGAGCTCGAACGCCACAATGGCTTTCAACATTTTGGAGGTGTAATCCTCATCCAAGCCGCGCCACTGCGCCGCATAGGCGGGCTCGTGCTGGCCAATCAGGGCCTTGAGCAAGCTGTCCTTGTCATCGGCTGCCTGAATCAACCGAGCTTCGACCCGGCAGTGCACCGCCAGGTAGTTCCAGCTGGGAACACGCGCCAGATCCGGGTAGACCGCTGGCGAAAGGTAGGCCTGCGGCCCCAGAAAAGTGACCAGCGCCTGCGGCCGCGCTTCCAACATTCGCCAATGCGGATTTGCACGCGCGCAGTGACCGAGCAAGACCAGGCCCGCACCTTTATCCACGTTGCCATCAGTGTCTGTGTCTGTGCCTTCGGCAGCACGCACGTGAGCTTGAAGCGGCAGATGCGTCACCAGCGGAAATCCCTGGTCATCAGTGGACACAAGGCTTGCCAGCGGATGCGAGCGCATCACGGCAAGGGCATGCTTCAAATCGGTCGAACGGAACTGTGGGGGTTGGTACATGGTGGGCGGGCTGTGAGGCCAGAGCGGCACGCAGACTGCGAGCCGGATCGGGCCATTGATTCTGACAGCGCCAGATCAGAGTTCGCGCATGCAAGAAACCACCGCAACAGCAGGCCGCTCGATTTGCCGCAGAATCTTCGCATGGCATTTCATTTCATCGCAAACGCATCCGTACCTTCGAGCAGCGGACACACCATCGACGTGGTCGATCCGTCGGACGGCCAGGTCTTCGACCAGATTCAACGGGGCGACGCACAGGACATCGATGCAGCCGTGCGCGCAGCGCGGCACTGCTTCAAGGCGCAATGGCAGCCGCTGGCACCGGCCGAGCGAGGGCGCCTGCTCATGCGCCTGTCGAGTGCCATCACGGAGCATGCAGAGGAGCTGGCAGCCATCGAGCAGCGCGATTGCGGCAAGCCCACGCGTCAGGCGCGTGCCGATGCTGCGGCGCTGGCGCGCTACTTCGAGTTCTATGCCGGTGCTTGCGACAAGCTGCACGGCGAGACACTGCC
>JBBSRE010000452.1:0-2482 GCA_038243365.1 Burkholderiales bacterium
CAAACGGTGACCCCCAAGAACCTGTTGTCGGAAGGCCCATCCGGCTCGCGCCCTCAGGACGATTCCCCACGCGATACAGATGAAGCTACGTTTGCCAAGCAACTGTCGCACTGGTTGTTAGAAAAAGCTCAGAAGAAGGCCTACGAACAACTGGTGCTGGTGGCCGACCCGAAGACGTTGGGCCAGATGCGCCCGCAGCTTCATAAGGAAGTGACCGACCGCATCGTCCATGAATTAGCCAAAACGCTGACTGGCGCATCGCTTGACGACATCGCGCGCTCCATAGAAGCGATTTGACGCGCGGCTGAACCGCTCGCTGTGCACCTGAGCGTTGCCAGGCCATTTGGCCGGCTGCGCCAGATGTCTGCAGAACGGTAATGCAGTGCGTGCTTCATGGCAGCATCCTTCCTCGCCGCTGAGAAGGGTTTTTGTTGGCTGCTGATAATCGAACCACAGAAAACTTTGGATGTGCCGTGTCGGGACTCGGGGGCCCAAGAGATCATGCGTGCCCTGGTTCATAGTAGAAGGCCTGCATGGACAATGCGCCCCCGCACCCCGTCGGGGCGCTTTTTTTTGCCCTCGTACGACAAAGGACCTTTTCACGATGCTCTCTGTTTCCGACTTGAAGATGACTCCGCCGGCAAGTGCATCGGTGGCGCGCACGGCCAGGCGCCAAGCCAGTGGGTTGCACCTCATCGGCGATTTGTACGGGTGTATCTGCGAAAGCCAACTGATGCTGGATGCGGCACATCTCGAAGACTTTTGCAAAGACCGTGTCGCCGCAGCCGGCCTGACATCGGTTGGCAGCCTGTTCCACAGCTTCGGAGAGGGCGGCGGCGTGACCGGTGTCGTGGTGCTTGCGGAGTCGCATCTATCGATCCACACCTGGCCGGAGTCAGGCTACGTGACGCTGGACGTCTACGTGTGCAACTACTCGACCAATAACCGGCCCAAGGCACAGCAGTTGTTCGATGACATCCAGCAGGCCTTCAGCCCGGCCGAACCGCACCTGCATCGCGTAGAGCGTGCGTGAATTCAGTACAACTCCCTGAGCGGCT
This sequence comes from Burkholderiales bacterium, assembly GCA_038243365.1. Lineage (GTDB taxonomy): Bacteria > Pseudomonadota > Gammaproteobacteria > Burkholderiales > Burkholderiaceae_C > Simplicispira. The sequence goes on from JBBSRE010000452.1 coordinate 1,059, forward strand.
GTGCCGCTTCCCCCTTCTCTCGATTCGCTTCGCGATTCGGGAAGGGGGACGTCGCCAGCGCGGCGGGGCGGCCCTTGCGCGGCGCCCGCTGGTAGGAGGCAGGCACAAATTCGGCGCGCTCCTCGGTGCTATCGGTTGAGACTTGCAATGGCGAAAACACAATACTTGGCAGAGCGCCTGACGCCTGACTTCGGCTTCTATCTGCGCGAAGGCGAGGTGCTTGCACGTGTGGAGTCTGAGTGGCAGCACATCGAAGTGTTCGAGAACGCGCTGTTTGGCCGCGTGATGCGCATCGACGAGTGTTTCATGACCTCCGAGCGTGACGAATTTTTCTACCATGAGCCCATGGTGCATTTGCCTGCAATCGCACATGGCAGCCCGCGCAGCGCGCTGGTAGTGGGCGGCGGTGATGGCGGCGCGGTCGAAGAGCTGCTCAAGCATCCGAGCATGCAGCGGGTAGTGCTGGCCGAACTCGATAGCGCCGTCATCGACATGGCGCGCCAGTGGCTGGGCAACATCCATCACGGCGCGCTGGACGATACGCGGGTGGAAATTCGGCTTGGTGACGCGCGCAAGCTGATTGAAAACACCTCCGAGCGTTTCGACCAGATCGTGCTGGATCTGACCGACCCCTTCGGCCCGGCGCTAGATCTCTATACGGTGGAGTTCTACCAAAGTTGCCGTCGCATCTTGAATCCAGGAGGCGTGCTGTCGCTGCACCTCGGCTCGCCCATCCATCTGCCTCAGACGATGGCGCGCATTGCAGCTTCGCTGCGGCAGGTGTTCCCCATCGTGAGGCCATATCTCCAGTACGTGCCGCTCTACGGAACGCTCTGGTGCATGGCGATGGCCAGCGACAGCGTGGACCCGGTGCTGCTCGACGCTGCTTCAGTGGATACGCGGCTGCGGGAGCGTCAATTGCACGACTTGCAGCTCTACAACGGAGCCATGCACCATGCGCTGCTGGCGCAGCCTAACTTCGTGCGAGACATCTTGGCATGCCACGCAATGCCGGTTCGCCAAGGCGACGTCTTAAGCGAAACACAAGACCCCTCTACCCTGCCGCGGGTGCACGTCACATCGGCGCGGGATGGCAGTTGACCCGCTTGCCTGAACAGATCTCCACTGCTTTCTTTCGCGCCAAGGCAGCGCGTCGAAGCTAATTTCCCTGTGAATAGACTGCCTCCTTTGCTATATAAATAATAGCTTTTTCCGCTTATGCCATAAGCGTTGTAGCCCGTTTCGCCAAATTTTTCGCGCACGCTGCCAGCCTTGTGCAAGTCACAAATGGCGTCAGCCTTGCAGTTCTGCTCGGTGAGCTTCAGCGTGGCAGCTCGCTCGAACCCATGAGGAACTGGTCGACGGACCTTGCGGCTTGCCGGCCTTCGCGAATCGCCCACACCACCAAGCTTTGTCCCCGGCGA
>JBBSRE010000453.1:0-2454 GCA_038243365.1 Burkholderiales bacterium
CCCTGAAATGCAGCAATGGGTACCGGGCAAGCTGCTCGATGCGCTGGGCGACCCTGATGTGGAGTACCACGTGGGCGAGGTGGTCGAATTCCCGACGCCCGATGGCCATGGCACCTACGCCGGGGCGGTGATGCGCGTGGGCAGCGACGCCGACCCACGCGGCATGCTTGTGGATTTCAACCACCCGCTGGCCGGCCAGCCAGTGCACGTTGAAGTGCTTGTGATCGGCGTACTGTGAACAAACCACAAGAAGTTCTTTTGGCCGAGCCGCGCGGCTTTTGCGCAGGTGTCGACCGCGCGATTGAGATCGTCGAGCGCGCGCTGACCAAGTTTGGCGCCCCCATCTACGTGCGGCATGAAATCGTGCACAACACCTTTGTGGTGAACGACCTCAAGCAAAAAGGCGCCATCTTCATCGAAGACCTGGCCGATGTGCCGCCTGGCGCTACGTTGGTTTTCTCAGCCCATGGCGTGAGCAAGGCGGTGCAGCAGGAGGCGCGCGACCGGGGTTTTCACATCTTTGATGCCACCTGCCCGCTGGTGACCAAGGTGCATGTGGAAGTGGCCAAACTGGCGCAAGAGGGCTACGAATTCATCATGATCGGCCACAAAGGCCATCCTGAAGTGGAAGGCACGCTGGGCCAGCTCGACTCGGGCATCCACCTGGTGGAAGGCGTGGAGGACGTTGCCCGCGTGCAGCCGGCGCAACAAGCAAAGCTGGCCGTGGTCACGCAAACCACGCTGAGCGTGGACGACGCTGCCGAAATCATGGCGGCGGTGCGCGCGCGGTTCCCTCAGGTGCGCGAACCCAAGCAGCAGGACATTTGCTACGCCACGCAAAACCGGCAGGATGCCGTCAAGTTGCTCAGCCCGCAGGTGGATTTGGTGATTGTGGTCGGCAGCCCGACCAGCTCCAACAGCAACCGGCTGCGGGAGCTGGCGGAGCGTTTGGGCACGACGGCTTACATGGTCGACAGTGCGGCCGAATTGCGCGCTGAATGGTTTACCGGGGCAGCTCGTGTGGGCCTGACGGCGGGGGCCTCTGCGCCTGAGGTGCTGGTGCGCGAAGTGCTTGACCGCATCAAGGCGCTGGGGGCGGTGTCGGTGCGCTCACTGAGCGGCATCGAAGAAACAGTCAAATTCCCCCTGCCTAAGGGGTTGCGGATGGACAGCTTGGTGCCCGCGTCGGGTGAAGAAGCTACCTGAGCCTGCTTCGAAGCAGGCTTGGGTATTTTGCTATTAATTATATAGCTGCTGGCGCTCTATCCGTAAGCGCTAGACGCCTTTTTTACCTAAAGTTTTCTGGCGAAGCGCCGGAGTCAATTCTTCTTCGGTCCCAAGCCATCACGTCCACAAATCCAGCGGCGGGTCTGCGGCCACCGCGCGCAGGATGTCAGTGCGGGTGATGAAGCCCTCGGGCAGTCCCAGTTCATTGGTCACAGGCAAGCCCGGCAGCCCGGTATCCATCATGGCGGAAGCCACGCTGCGCAGCGCTGTGTCTGGCGACACGGTGGCTACTGGCGACACCATCACTTCATCTACCAGCCGGCGCGCACGTGCCACGGCGGCTGGCACGCTGCCCGGGCTGGGCAGCAGCTCCAGCGGAACCATGTCGGCCCGCAGCAGCAGGCCTACCACGCGGCCGAGGGCGTCTACCACCGGCGCTTGACCAATGCCATGCTCGGCCAGCATGCCCCAAGCGTCCTTCACCGAAGTGCCTAGTGGCAAAGTCAGGGCGCCTTCGGTCATCACATCGCGCACCATGGTCAGTGGCTGACGGCCTGTGGCGGGTCCGTGGTCGGTCTGCTGGTATGCATTGATGCCCCCCGACGCGCGCAGGCTGCCAAAAGCGCTGTCAGCCGAGGATGGGGCCAGGGTCGCGGGCGCCGAGAGTGAAAACTCCTCTGCGCCACGCGCTTCCACCGCCGTGCCGCGCAGCGCCTGCGGCCGCTGCACCCGGCGCACCGGCGCCACGCGGGCGAGATGCTCTGCTCCGCCGCGAAGCATCTGCCCGGAAGGACCAAAAACGAAGAACATGGCGAGGCTCCAGTACATGCGGCGCAGCGCAAACAACAAGGGTCGATCCAGGCCCGCATCGTTGAGTACCGTGCGAGACCTTTGCCATGGTATCGGCAAGCGGCGCGCCGCCTAAAATTGCCGCCATGCTCGACATCCTTCTTCTCCGCAAAGACCTGCCCACCGCCATCGCTGGCCTGGAAGCCCGCAAAAGCCCGCAACCCTATCTGGACGTGAACGCGTTTCAAGCCTTGGAAGCGGAGCGAAAAACCTTGCAAAGCCGCACCGAGGAACTGCAGGCACAGCGCAATCAGCTCTCCAAGCAGATCGGCATGCTGATCAGCCGGGGCGAAAAAGACGCCGCCGAAGCCGCCAAGGCGCAAGTGGCCGCGTCCAAGATGGAGCTGGAGCAATCTGCCATACGGCTGGAGCAGATTC
>JBBSRE010000454.1:0-2454 GCA_038243365.1 Burkholderiales bacterium
CTGCGCCGCTCGCCCCAGCCCACGCGCGCGGCGCAGGCGATTGCGGAGTGCCTGCGGGAGGCGCATGCGGCGAACGACGCGCGTTAGGAGCGCCCCCGCTTGCCCTGAACTACCGAGCAACCCACAATGGGTGGCAACCGCGCACTTTTCCACCGACACCTTCCTGGAGACGACCATGTCCAGCCTTGCCTCTATCGCCCAATCCGGCCTGTCCGCCGCGCAGCTTCGGCTGGACGCTTCGGCAGGCAACATCGCCAACATGAACACGCCCGGCTACCGGGCTCAGCGGGTGGAGCAGCAGGCGTCCGGCAACGGCGGTGTGGATGCCCGCGTGGACCGCGTCCCCGCGCCAGGCGTATCGCTGGAGCAGGAGATCGTGGAACAACTTGCCGCCAGCCATGCGTTCAAGGCCAACTTGCACATCATGCGCACTGGCGACGAAGTGCTGGGCAGGTTGCTCGACACACGCGCTTGAACCCGGTGCTTGTACCGGGCGCTTGAACTAGGCGCTTGTGCCGGGCGCCTGACCGGGCACTTTGAACGGGCGCTGACAAGATGGCTCGACCGCTTCACGCAGACCGGTCGCAAAACTGGGGCCGGACAAGCCCTTGGCTATGATGGCCCACCGCTTTTTTTAGCCACCCAAGGGAGCAGCACATGGCGCTTATGGATTTCATCAAGAAACAGTTCATCGACGTCATCGAATGGACCGAAGACGGCGATGGCACGCTGGCTTGGCGCTTTCCCATGGCGGATATGGAGATCCAGAACGGCGCGGTGCTGGTCGTGCGCGAATCGCAAATGGCAGTGTTCGTCAACGAAGGCCAGGTGGCCGACGTGTTTGGCGCCGGCACGCACAAGCTGACCACGCAAACCTTGCCCGTGCTGACCAACCTGAAGAACTGGGACAAATTGTTCCAATCGCCCTTCAAGAGCGACGTGTACTTCTTCAGCACGCGCCAGCAGATCGACCAGAAGTGGGGCACGCCCCAGCCCATCACCATCCGCGACAAGGACTTTGGCGCGGTAAGGCTGCGTGCGTTTGGCAACTACGCCTATCGCATCGTTGACCCCAAGGCCTTTTATTCCGAAATTTCCGGCACCCGCGCCATCTACCCGGTCAGCGACCTGGAAGGCCAGCTGCGCGGCCTGGTGCTGCAGAACATCAGCAACGCCATTGCCAGCAGCGGCGTGCCATTCCTGGATTTGGCCGCCAACCAGGTGATGTTTGCCGACGCGCTCACCAAAGAGCTCACGCCCGCCTTCGAAAAGCTGGGTCTCAAGGTCGAGAGCATGACGGTGCAGAACCTGTCGCTCCCCGAAGACCTGCAGAAAATCCTCGATCAGAAAATCGGCATGGGCATGGTCGGCAACGACATGGGCAAGTTCATGCAGTACCAGACGGCACAAGCCATCCCCAAGTTTGCCGAAGGTTCCGGCAGCGGTGGCGGCGGCATTGCGGGCGACGCCATGGGCCTTGGCGCCGGCATGGCGCTGGGCCAGGTGATGGCGCAGAACCTCGCGGCGGGCATGCAAGGCAGCGGCAATGCACCCCAGCCGAATGCCGCAGCCGTAGCGGCAGCAGCAGCCTCAGAAGTGCCCGTGGTGGGCGTCAAGCCCGATGACGTCATGGCCTTGCTGGAAAAGCTCGGCGAACTCAAGTCCAAGGGCATCCTGACTCAGGAAGAGTTCGACGGCAAGAAAGCCGAGCTGCTGAAAAAGCTGGTGTAGTCGCTATTGTTTTAATAGCTGCTAGCGCTTATCCCATAAGCGCTAGAGGCCAAAAACACCTTAAATCTGGCGAATGGCCAAAAAACCCACCCAACGCGCTTACCGCGCGCCCTGCCCTGGCTGCGGCGCGCCGGTGGAATTCAAAAGCGCGCAGTCGAGCTATGCCGTCTGCCCCTATTGCCAGAGCACGGTGGTGCGCAGCGGCGCGGTGCTCGCGCGCGTGGGCAAGATGGCCGAGCTGTTCGACGACCACAGCCCGCTGCAGCTCATGGCCAGCGGCCGCATTACGCTGGACAGCAAAGAGCTCGCCTTCACGCTGATCGGCCGGCTGCAATACAAAAGCGACGCTGGCGTCTGGACCGAATGGACGGCCTTTTTGCCCGATGGCGAACTGGCCACGCTGTCGGAAGACAACGGTGCCTACGTGTTCACCCGCGCCGCCACCGTGCAGCAGGCACTGCCGGATATCTCGACGCTGCAACCTGGTGCCGACGTCACGCTGGATGGCACGGTTTGGAGCGTGGCCTACCGCGGCCAGGCGCAACTGATTTCTGCCGAGGGCGAGTTGCCCAAGCTGCCACCCCTCGGCCAACCATTCGACTTGGCCGAGCTGCGCAGCAGCGACGGCACCGTGCTCTCCATCGACGCCAGCCGCCAGCCGCCCTCGGTCGACCGCGGCCGCGCGGTGCTGCTGCACGAACTGAAGCTCAAGGGCCTCAAGGA
>JBBSRE010000455.1:0-2445 GCA_038243365.1 Burkholderiales bacterium
GGTCTCTCGGGAGGCCGCCTGGTCGTACGCCCAAGTTTGGAGTTTCGCGGTGACGCTGCGCGCAACACCATTGTCGGCAACACCGTGATGTACGGCGCCACCAGCGGCTCGGCCTACTTCTCGGGCGTGGCCGGCGAGCGCTTTGCGGTCCGTCTGTCAGGGGCAACGGCCGTGGTGGAAGGTACGGGCGACCACGGCTGCGAATACATGACCGGTGGCACTGTGGTGGTGCTGGGCAAGACCGGCCGCAACTTTGCGGCTGGCATGAGCGGCGGCGTAGCGTACGTCTACGACGAAGACGGCGAATTCGCGTCTCGCTGCAACCTCACTATGGTGGCGCTCGAACCGGTGGTGCCGCATGATCAGCAACAAGGCGACGCCCGCGCTACCTGGCACCTGGGGCAGAGTGACGAAGCGCACCTCAAACAGCTGCTGGAAAACCACAACCGCTATACCGGCAGCAAGCGCGCTCGCGAGCTGCTGGACCATTGGGCAGTCTCGCGCAGCAAGTTCGTCAAGGTCTTTCCCACCGAGTACAAGCGCGCGCTGGCGGAAATGCATGAGCGCGCTGTGCTCGAAGATCCGCCTATGCCGCCGGTGGCTGCGCCCGAAGCAGCCGCTGCAGTGCGCTGAGCGCCTTCCAAGAAGAAAAAAGAACCAAGCCTCACGAGGATAAGAACATGGGAAAGATTACGGGCTTCATGGAGTACGGGCGCATCGAAGAGGGCTATCCGCCCGCGGCCGATCGCGTCAAGCACTACAAGGAATTTGTCATCGGAATCGATGATGCCGATGTCAAGGTGCAGGCGGCGCGCTGCATGGATTGCGGCACGCCGTTTTGCGTCAGCGGATGCCCGGTCAACAACATCATTCCGGACTTCAACGACTTGGTGTATCAGAGCGACTGGAAGAGCGCATTCGCTGTGCTCAACTCGACCAATAATTTCCCAGAGTTCACCGGTCGCATCTGCCCCGCGCCGTGTGAGGCCGCCTGCGTGCTCAACATCAACGACGACCCCGTTGGCATCAAAAGCATCGAGCACGCCATCATCGACCGCGCCTGGGAGCACGGCTGGGTCACGCCGCAACTGCCGGCGCACAAGACGGGCAAGCGCGTGGCGGTGGTGGGTGCAGGACCGGCTGGCATGGCGGCTGCGCAGCAACTCGCGCGCGTCGGGCACGACGTGACGCTGTTCGAAAAGAACGACCGCATCGGCGGGCTGCTGCGCTACGGAATCCCCGATTTCAAGCTCGACAAGGGGCACATCGACAAGCGTGTGGCGCAGATGGAGGCGGAAGGCGTGGTGTTCCGCACAGGCGTTTTCGTGGGGGCTGCGCAAGACGGTCTGGGCAAGGACTCCAAAGTCACCAATTGGGCCAAGGAAACCATGACACCTGAGCAATTGCGCCAAGAATTCGACGCCGTGCTGCTGACCGGCGGCGCTGAGCAGTCGAGGGACTTGCCTGTGCCGGGGCGCGACCTGGCGGGCATTCATTTCGCCATGGAATTCTTGCCGCAGCAGAACAAGATCAACGCTGGCGACAAGTTCAAGGGCCAGCTGCGTGCCGACGGCAAGCACGTCATTGTTATCGGCGGCGGCGACACCGGCAGCGACTGCGTGGGCACCAGCAACCGCCACGGCGCGGCGAGCGTGACGCAGTTCGAGCTGATGCCTCAGCCCCCCGAGCAGGAAGACCGCCCGATGACCTGGCCTTACTGGCCCCTCAAACTGCGCACCAGCTCCAGCCACGAGGAGGGCGCCGAGCGAGCCTTCGCTATTTCCACCAAAGAGTTCAAGGGTGAAAAAGGCAAGGTCAAGGGCCTCACCACGGTGCAGGTGGAATTCAAAGACGGCAAGCTCTGCGAAGTGGAAGGCACCGAGAAACACTACCCTGCCGACCTGGTGCTGCTGGCCATGGGCTTTGTCAGCCCGGTGGCGCCGGTGCTGGATGCTTTCGGCATTGAGAAAGACGCCCGCGGCAACGCGCGGGCCAGCACGGAGGAGGGTGGCTACATCACCAACCTGCCGGGGGTCTTTGCTGCCGGGGATATTCGCCGGGGACAAAGCTTGGTGGTGTGGGCGATTCGCGAAGGCCGGCAAGCCGCAAGGTCCGTCGACCAGTTCCTCATGGGTTCGAGCGAGCTGCCACGCTGAAGCTCACCGAGCAGAATTGCAAGGTTGACGCCATTTGTGACTTGCACAAGTCTGGCAGCGTGCGCGAAAAATTTGGCGAAACGGGCTACAACGCTTATGACATAAGCGGAGAAAGCTATTATTTATATAGCAAAGGAAGCAGTCTATTCACAGGGAAATTAGCTTCGACGCGCTGCCTTGGCGCGAAAGCAAGCAGTGGAGATCTGTTCAGGCAAGCGGGTCAACTGCCATCCCGCGCCGATGTGACGTGCACCCGCGGCAGGGTAGAGGGGTCTTGTGTTTCGCTTAA
>JBBSRE010000456.1:0-2438 GCA_038243365.1 Burkholderiales bacterium
CTCAGCCGACCTGGCCGCCGCGCGCCTGTCCCTGCAAGCCACCGTGGCGCAAAGCTACTTTTCGCTGCGCGCAGCGGAGGCGCAGCAGCAGTTGCTGGCTGCGGTGCTGGCCGCCTACGACGAGAGCCGCAGGCTCACCGGCAACCGAGTGGAAGCCGGCGTGGCGCCACCGTCTGATGCGGACCAGGCCGAGACCCAGTACCAAAGTACCCGTGCGCAGGCGCTTCAGGCCGAGGCCACCCGAGCGCAGTGGGAAAACGCGCCGGCTGCCCTGGTGGGTGAAGCGCCGGCGGCTTTCACGCTGGCCTCCACTGCCACATTGCCGGGCGCGCCCATGGTGCCGCTGTCGCTGCCGGCCGAGCTGCTGCAGCGCCGTCCCGACATCGCGGCGGCGCAGGCGCGCGTGGCGGCTGCCAACGCGCAGTGGGGCGTGGCGCAGGCCGCGTTTTTTCCTGCACTCACGCTGTCGGCCAGCGCAGGATTGCGCGCTGGCGGACTGGCCTCGCTGCTCTCTGCGCCCAACCTGGTGTGGGCGCTTGGCCCGCAACTGGCGCTGGCGCTGTTCGATGGCGGCGCGCGGACGGCCGCGCGCGAACAGGCGCTGGCCAACGTCGACGCGGTGGCCGCGCAATACCGAGGCGTCGTGGTCACGGCATTGCAGGAGGTGGAAGACGCGCTTGTCGCCGGCGTGTCGCTGCAGCAGCAGCTGGACGCGCAGCGGCTGGCGGTAGCGGCGGCGCAGCGGGCGCTGGATGTGGCGCAAAACCAATACCGCGCCGGCCTTGTCGGCTACCTCCATGTGCTCACCGCGCAGGCCAGCCTGCTGTCGGGCGAGCGCAGTCAGATTGAACTGCAGCGCCAGCAGCTGGTGGCTGCCAACACGCTTTTGAAAAACCTGGGTGGCGGCTGGACCGGTTCGCTCAGCCCAGATCAAAACGCTCGGTAAACGCCTGGCCAAAAGCGGCCGAACCGCTCAGGGTGAGGGTCAACACGCAATAGCCACCGGCGTTCTGTGCGGCGTGCGCCTGGACGAGCCCACTGGCGGCGTCATACCGTGCCATCAGGTCACGGGTGTTTTGGTTGCTGGTTGCCTGCGCAAGTTGCAGATCAAAATCCCAATGCGCCATTTCCGCTTTTGCCGCATCAGGCGGCCCGAAGACGCTGTGGGCCCAGTGCAAAACCGCCTCGGCTTCGCGCAGTGCCTCGGGCAGGCGCAGCGGCAGGATGGAGGCCATGGCATCCCAACTGGTCGCTCCAGCGTCATCGTCACTGACGTCAAAATCAAGATAGTTCAGCACCATGCCTGCATTGTCCCGCCCAAACTTCCGACGCCGCTTCCATGACCGATTTCACCACCGATTCCGCGCCTGCTCGCACCTTGCCCGCCCCTACCGTTCTCACCATCGAAGCGCTTGATCTGCGCTGGCCGCAGGCAGCGCTGTTCTCAGGCCTCGATTGGCAGGTGCCAGCCGGCGTCGCGCTGGTGCAGGGCGGTGCGGCCAGTGGCAAGACGACCCTGCTGCGGCTGCTGGCCGGTGTTCTGCCTCCAACGCGCGGGCGCATTCTTTTGCAGGGCCAACCCGTGCGTTCTGCGGATGTGTTCTGGGCCGAGGCCCAGGCCGCTGGAAGCGACCAGTGGATGGTGCGCGATGCGTGGGCCAAGACGGCCGCGCGTTTTGTCAGCTGGGACAACGCCGCGCTCGCACGGCATGTCGACGGTTTCGCCTTGGCGCCGCACCAGGACAAGCAGTTCTTCATGCTGTCGGCGGGCACGCGCCGCAAGGTGTGGCTCGCAGCGGCGCTGGCCAGCGGCGCGCCATTGACGCTGATCGACGAGCCCCTGGCGGGCCTGGACCTGGCGTCTGCGCGTTATCTGACGCAGGCCTTGTCACCGCTGGCGGAGGTGGCAGCAGAGGCGGAGGAGGGCGATCCGGCGCAGCGTGTGGTGGTCGTGGCGCACGACGGCCCGCTGGAGGGCGTTCCCTGGACAGCGCAGTTGCGGCTGCCTGATGCGCCAGACGCCTGACACTACGGGAAGCGAATTGCCCGGGTGCGTGCCGAACATCCTCACGCAGCTGCTTTTGTTGGCCCAGCCGACGTCACATGGCCTTGAACAGATGCGCGTACATGCGGCTCACCGCCCAGCGCTCGGGCCGGCGCGCCAGGCGCAGCTGCAATTTGCCGGCTTCGTCGCGCGTAGCGTCGGTGATGGCGCTGGCCCGCACCAGTACGCTGCGGTGAATCTGCCAGAACACGCGGGCATCGAGCTGGGTGGCCAACTCCTTGAGCGGCGTGCGGATCAGGTGCTCGCGCTCGGCGGTCAGAACGCGCACGTATTTGTCAGCCGCCTCGAACACCAGCACATCGTCCACCGGCACCATGTCGATGCGGCTGCCATGGCCGGCCTGGATCACACGCAGCGGTGCATCTGACGGTGC
>JBBSRE010000457.1:0-2413 GCA_038243365.1 Burkholderiales bacterium
GACCGCTGGCTCAATCGGGACGAGATGCGAAGCCTGAGCCGGTCGGACTTCCTCCCGACCGCGCCCGAGGATGCGGCAAAGCGGATCGAGTTTGCGGCTGGCGTGTTTGGCACCGTACCCAGCGAGGTCTATTCCTGCGCGCTGCAGCCGTCGCATTCGCGGCGCCGGCTGCAGATTTCCCCAGCCGAGAGGAAGCTGCTGCAAACGGTCGGCGAGCAAATGGCGCGTATGGAGCAGGAAGCAAAGGAAGCTGCCGCAACGCTGGATGGCAACGACGGCAAACCTGATGCAGGTCTTGTATGAGGAGGTCGACATGGAGAGGCAGCCAACCGATGTGAAAGCTGGGGTCGCGGGAGGACGCGGCAATCGGGACGATCTGCGTCTCATCCGGACGCCGCCGCTGTTGCCGCCGGCCACGGGCGCGGCGCCATGGACGCAGGAAACTGCGGCAATCGCCGGGTGTCAAGTTTTGCTTGACGCAAAGGCCTTTACGGGTAGGGGGAAGTTGCGGGAGCTGCGCCACCATACGACGGCGATTGCTGCGGTGGAGCAGCGCATGGAGGCGTTAAGCAGTGCCTCCAAGGCGCTGGTCAACGCCGGGATGTACCTGGTACTGCACCGCGACCGCAGCAGCGGCTATACCTTCCTGCGCTGGCGCGAGCGTGGCGGCGCCAACCGGCATCTGCCGTGGGACGAGGCGGCTGCCCGGCTGGCCAATCAGCCAGCGGCGCAGCAGCGCTGGTGCAGCGAAGCGAGCTCGTTGGCCATCCATTTGAACGCTGAGCATCTGGCGCTGCGCGAGCGCATCACGGCGCTGCGTCTGCAGCTGCGGGCCACCCCGGCACCGATCTACGCCCGACCGATCCCGGAAGCCGGCTGACGAGCTGCACCTGACTCTTGGCCAGCCAGAGCGTGGTGCATCCTGGTCGGCTTTCTATCCGCACCGATGGAGCAATGAAGCTATGCAGAACCTGTTTATCGGCAAGGGCAACCTCGGGGGCACGCCGACCCTCAAACACGTCGATGGGCGCAATGGCCAGTTCACGGTGGCCAGCATGCGTGTGATGTTCGGTCGCTACGGCCAAAACGAGGAGGGTGAAGTCGAGCAGATCGGCGGCTTCTGGCGCGAAGTCGAGATCTACGACACCAAAGCGGAGCAAGTCGCGAAGCTGCTGCGCAAGGGTGCGCGTGTGCTGGTGGTGGGCGAGGAACGCGAGTTCACGGCGACGGATGATGCCGGCAACCCGGTCCAGGTCATCAAGGTGCTCGCTGACGACGTGGCATTGCAGTTGTCGCGGGTGGACAGCGTGACGTTCGCACCGCCGCGCGGTCGCGGCGAGACGCAGCATGACCCGGAGGACGCGTCGACTGCAGCCTGAGTGATGAGGCGGTGAGCACCGGGGACCAGCCGCACTAACCCGGGTCAGTAGGTGAAAGTTTTTGACATCCTGACGTGACACAAGAGCAGTCGCCAGTACCGACCCCGGAATGTCCGGGACAGCACGATCAGGAGAAGCAAATGAATCTGTTCGATACGCCGAACCTGCCGCCGATACGCGTGGGTCCGCAAGCGCCAACACCGGCGGGATCACCGGAGCGGGGCAAGGACGAGCTGATATTCAAGCTGTTGTATCTGGAGCCGGACACCGTGGACCATCTGGTCCGGATAACTGGATGGGATCGGGCAATCATTCACAAGACGCTGTTGCAACTGGTGGCCGACGGCAAGGTCAAGTGCACCAACCAGAGCAGTCTTCCGCAATACAGCGTGCGCGACGAATGGAAGGTTGAAGCATGAGCGGGATTTGCGTCATGTCGAAATCATGCTCAGCTTGAAAGCGCCGCGCGCATGCAATTTCGACCCGTGCCACTGCGGCCACCCGATCTGTTGGTCAAGGCGGTCTTCGACGGGCGCCGCTTCGGGCTGCAGCTTTGCCATGTTGAAGGCTTGGGGAAGGCGCGCACCGAGGCCGGAGCATGGTGGTCAGGGCCGAGGCGCATGTGGATGCTTGCTGCTCCCAACGCGCCGCAAGCACTGAACTGGCTTCAAACCTTGTATCGGGATCAATTGGTGGATCTGGCGGACGCGCCACGCATGCTGGCGGGTGCCACTGCAGCACCCGCGACCGATTACTTCACGCAGGTGCTGGACATCCAGTTGTTCCCAATCGTCAAGGGCGACCTGCGACGTGGACACTGGGCAGTCAGCTTCGGGTACGACCCGCTGTGCGTGAACGCGATGCGCTCGCTGGGCGGCCTGTTTCACCGGCATGCGGCCGTCTGGCAAGTGCCGGCTGAGCTGGAACAGATCCTCGCTCGGTTGCGTGAGTTGGCGGGTGTGGAGCAGGAGTTCGTGTACGTCCACGAGCAATCAGTCATGCTGGAGAGCCTTGGCTCATCCCAGAGCGAGGGC
>JBBSRE010000458.1:0-2399 GCA_038243365.1 Burkholderiales bacterium
AAATTGAGCGCCCACCCTGACAGGACGGGTGCGAAAAACATCAGTAGCGCGATTCCCACGGCTGAGCCCCAGAAGGACGCCACGCACTTCATAAACAGCGCCACACCGCCGCGCCCCTGTTTGGCCATGGGGTAACCATCGAGCACACTCACCGCTGCTGCGGCGTGTCCAGGCACCCCGAGCAAAATCGAACAGGTGCCGCCTCCGTAATCAGCGCCAAAGTACACCCCCGCCAGCATGATCATCGCGCCGGTGGCAGGCAGGTGATAGGTGATGGGCAGCAGCAGCGAAATCGCAATCAGCGACCCCAGCCCCGGCAGCACGCCGACCAGCGTGCCGAGAAATACCCCGACAAAGCAATACCAGAGGTTGCTGAGCGTGACCGCTTCACTGATGCCAAGCGCAAGGTTGGCGCCAAACGTTGAAAAGAGATCCATGACTCAGAACTCCCAGGCAAAGGCCGGCAGGGTCATCTGCAAGCCCAAGGAAAAGATCAGCCAGGCAATGGCCGAGAGGCAAAGGCCCAGAAACAACGCGCGCGCCGGGCGAAAGCTGTTGCTGCCGGAGGCAGTGACGATCACCATGACGATGGTGGTGGGGATCAGCCCGATGCGCGTGACCAGTAGCGCAAACAAGGCCACCGCCGCAATGATGGCGATGAAGGGTCGAGGCGTGAAAGGCGGGGGGGTCAACGCATGCGCCGCATTGCGCAGCGACAGCAAGGCTACGACAAGCCCCAAAAACGTCATGATCCCGCCCAGCATGGTCGGGAAGTAACCTGGCCCCATCCGGGCAGCAGTGCCAAGCTGGTAATGGCTGGATGCGTAAAGCGCCGTAAAGATGCCCACCGCCATGATGGCGATACCGGCGATGAGATCGCGATTGTCAGGTTTCACGGGGTGCTCCTCTTAACGCTGTACAGCGAGTTGTGTCGACGTCGCCTGGCCCGCTGAACTCGCATCGCCCGACGCCAGGCAATGTACCGGAACATGGACCGGCATTTCTAGCAGCATTTGCGCCATTCCCTTGCCCAGCGCGTCGTTGCGCAGCGTGGTCATGCCGCCGCCGCCCAAGGCGCTTTCGCAGACAAAGTTGAAGGCGTGGATGCCTGGCAGGTCGTAGCGGGTCACCGTGCCTTGGATGAGATGTGCCAGCCAGTCGGCCACCCCCCTTTTCGGTCAGCTGCTCACGCAGAATCGGCAGCAGTTCAGCGCGCCGCGCGATGATGCCAAGATTGCTAGCGCCACCGATGCCGACGGCTTTTTTCACATCAATCATTTCGAGTTCATCTTCCAAGGACACATTGGCCGTTGCTGGCAGCAACATGCTTGAACCTGGCTGAGGCCACTTGGCGCACGCGCTGCGGGGCAAACCCGGCAGCTTGCCGCGCAATGGTGTGCGGCGCAGTCTCCTGCACGACCCCACCGGCAGATCATGGATGGTGAATATCGCGCACGAGCCGCACGATCACGCACGTGGAGGCGCTCCGCAATCCGGCATTGAAGCGCGCAACAGCGCACACCCACATTTCCACTCCTTTCGGCGCAAATGCTCCTATAAATATAGCTGCTAGCGCTTACTGCATAAGCGCTGTAGGCCCATTTTGCTTAGAATCTGTGTCGGAAACGCACTGCGCCCGCAGTGAGAGCGGCCTTTCGCGTCATTCCCCAGGCAACGCTGCTGGCTGTGTCGCCGGTGGCATGTGCAGCTGGCACAGCACCATTGCCACACCAGCCCTGTTGCTGCGTGCTGAACGCCACCCTTGAGCGCGCATCGACCTCCACCGCGGCCACCGCGTTAGCGTTCCGCCCGCTGCCACTGTCCGCCGGCGTTGCGCAATCCACCCCCTGCTCGTACATTCCGGTAACAAACACAAACAAGCGGGGCGTTTTTCAGCATGGCCACCTTAATCCCCGCTATGGGCAGTTGCGCAGGGCGAATGACTTCGGG
This sequence comes from Burkholderiales bacterium, assembly GCA_038243365.1. Classification (GTDB taxonomy): domain Bacteria; phylum Pseudomonadota; class Gammaproteobacteria; order Burkholderiales; family Burkholderiaceae_C; genus Simplicispira. Next base: position 1,951 of record JBBSRE010000458.1, read on the forward strand.
CGAACGGCGCTTAGCCGAGCGGCTGGAGCACAAGCTGGAAGACGACTACCTGCTGTGGTACGACGTGCCCATCGGCCCCAAGCAAACCCACCCCGACTTTGTCGTGCTGCACCCGCGCCGGGGCGCACTCATCCTGGAAACCAAAGATTGGCGGCTGGACACGATCACCAAAGCCACCCGCCAGTACTTCGAGATCGCGCCCGACGGCCAGCCCAAAACGGTGATGAACCCGCTGCAGCAAGCGCGGCACTGCGCCATTCAGGTCGTCAACGCGCTGGAGCGCGACCCGCAATTGGTGCAAGCAGACGGTCGCCATCAAGGCAAGCTCGCCTTTCCGTGGGGCTACGGCGTAGTGTTCACCCGCATCACGCGCAAGCAGTTTGATGCGGCGGGCCTGGGCGAAGCCATAGAGCCGCACCGCGTCATTTGCCAAGACGAAATGTTTGAAG
>JBBSRE010000459.1:0-2387 GCA_038243365.1 Burkholderiales bacterium
CTGTTCATTGATCGAGCACCCGAAAACGCAAGAGCGAATTTTGGGGATGCTGAACACGGGCAAGCCCGTGCGCAATTGAACTCCCCTGCGCCACGCTTTCAGCGCGTCACCCCCTCAAGGGGGCAACACCTGCCGACCGGCGAAGCCGGATCGACGGTGTTCTGGTTTGGAGTCAACAAGCTGCGAACAGGTTTGCGGCATTGATTTGGAGACATTCATATGACTGATCTGGTTTCTTACGTTTTGGCCGACGGCGTGGCCACTCTGACCATGGACGATGGCAAAGCCAATGCCATCGGGCCGGCCATGCAGGCCGCCCTGAACACTGCGCTGGATCGCGCCGAAGCCGACAAGGCCATCGTGGTGCTGACCGGTCGCGCGGGCGTCTTCTCTGGCGGGTTCGACCTGTCGGTGTTCAAGGCCGGCGACCCCCAGGTGACGTATCAGATGCTCACTGGCGGCGCGCAACTGGCGCAGCGCCTGCTGTCGTACCCGCACCCGGTGGTGGCGGCCTGTTCGGGCCACGCCATGGCCATGGGTTTGTTCTTGTTGCAATGTGCCGACGTGCGCATTGGCTTGACAACAGGTGCCACGTTCCAGGCCAACGAAGTGCTGATCGGCATGACGCTGCCGCACTTTGCGCTGGAAGCGATTCGCCAGCGCGTGGCGACGCCGCATCTGTATCTTGTCGGCACTGCATCCGCATACTCGGGTGACGAAGCCGTAGGAGCCGGTCTGCTGGATGAAGCGGTTGCCCCAGAGGCAATGACTGCTGCGGTTCAAGCGCAAGTGGAGCGCTTGAAGAAAGCCCACCCCGCTTCGTACACCGCCACCAAGCAACGTTTGCGCGCCGACGTGCTTGCGGCTATGCCCGCAGCGATTGAAAGAGACATCACCGACTGGAAGCGCCTCGGCACTGCAGCCAAGGCCTGAGGTTCATTTCCGTTCACATGCGCTGACGCCGCGACGCGCAGCCCGCACCCTGAGGTTCACCCCATGAAACAGATTCAAGACGCTTACATCGTTGCCGCTACGCGCACGCCCATTGGCAAATCGCACCGCGGTTTCTTCAAGAACACCCGCCCCGACGACCTGCTGGCCACCATCCTCAAGGCTGTCATCGCGCAGGCCCCGGGGCTGGACCCGGCTGCCATCGAGGACATCATTTGCGGCTGCGCTATTCCTGAAGCGCAGCAGGGCCTGAACGTGGCGCGCATTGGCGCGGTGCTCGCCGGCCTGCCCACCAGCATTGGCGGCATTACCGTGAACCGGTTTTGCGCCTCGGGCATCTCTGCGGTGCAGATGGCAGCCGACCGCATTCGCGTGGGCGAGGCCGAAGTGATGATTGCCGCCGGCGTCGAGAGCATGAGCATGGTGCCCATGATGGGCAATGCGCCATCGCTCTCGCCCAGCATCTTCGAGCGCGAGGGCGACGTGGGCATCGCCTACGGCATGGGCTTGACGGCGGAGAAAGTGGCGCAGCAGTGGAAGGTGAGCCGCGACATGCAGGACGCCTTTGCCGTGCAGTCGCACCAGCGCGCGCTGGCTGCGCAGGCCGCAGGCTATTTTGCCGATGAGACCACGCCCATCGAAGTGACCGACCGCTCGGTCGATCTCGCCACCGGAGAAGCGGTCGTCAAGACTCGCACCGTCAGTCAAGACGAAGGCGCACGCCCCGACACCAGCATGGAAGGCCTGGCCAAACTGCGCACGGTGTTTTCCGCGCGCGGCTCGGTAACGGCGGGCAACAGCTCGCAGACCAGCGATGGCGCGGGCGCGCTCATCCTGGCGAGCGAGTCGGCCATCAAGCGCTTTGGTCTGACCCCGTTGGCGCGCTTTGTGTCGTTCGCCAGCAAAGGCGTGCCACCGGAGATCATGGGGATCGGCCCGATTGAAGCCATTCCTGCTGCGCTGCGATACGCGGGGTTGAAGCAGGAAGACATGGACTGGATTGAGCTGAACGAAGCGTTTGCGGCGCAGTCGATTGCGGTGATGAACACGCTGGGGTTGGACCCGGCCAAGGTAAACCCTATGGGTGGCGCGATTGCGCTGGGGCATCCGCTGGGGGCGACGGGGGCGATTCGGGCGGCAACGGTGATTCATGCGCTCAAGCGGAACAAGCTGAAATACGGGATGGTCACCATGTGTGTAGGGATGGGACAAGGCGCCGCCGGCATTTTCGAGTCCGTTTGAGTTAACTGGCTACCGAGCGGCTGCCATGCGTCGTTGGGCGGTGCTCGGAATCCTCACGTACAGGGAGTACGTTGCGGTTCCTGTGCTCCGTCCGCCTAGCCTGACAGCCGCTCGCTACGCCCTTGAGGGTGGTGGTGAACTGTCCACCGAGCGGGCGATCTGCGTCGTTGGGCGGTGCTCGCCATCCTCACGTA
>JBBSRE010000460.1:0-2386 GCA_038243365.1 Burkholderiales bacterium
ATAGCCCTCGGCAATGGCGTCGTCCAGTCCGTAGGCATCGGTGGGCACGCCGCTTTCCAGGTCAAACAAACCGTAGGTGTTGCGGTCGATTTCGTCTTTGGGCGTGGCGGTCAGGCCGACCAGCAGCGCGTCAAAGTAGCTGAAGATGGCGCGGTATTTTTGGTAGATGGAGCGGTGCGCTTCATCCACCACGATGAGGTCAAAGTGCCCGATACCGAAGCGGCGCTGGCCACCCTCTCCGCCTGGCCCACCCGCGCTTTCGTTGATCAATCCCATCATGGTGGGGTAGGTGCACACGTACACCCGCCCCTCGGTGGCGCGGTCGGTCACCAGGTTCACGGGCGCTGCGTCTGGCAGATGCGCCTTGAAGGCATTCACCGCCTGGTTCACCAGCGCCACCCGGTCGGCCAGGAACAGCACGCGCTTGCACCAGTGGGCGCGCATCAGCAGATCGACCAGTGCAATCACGGTGCGCGTCTTGCCGGCGCCGGTGGCCATTACCACCAGCGCTTTGCGGTGGTGGTCGCGCTCAAAGGTTTCTGCAATGCGGCGAATGGCGCGCTGCTGGTAATGCCGCTCGGCAATGTGATGCGCCACCGGCAGGCCGGCCAGTGGCTGGCGCGTGGAGCGGCGCTGCACCATCAGCGCCAGCTCGTCTTTGGTGTGGAAGCCCTGCACTGCGCGCGATGGGCTGGTCGTGTCGTCCCACATCCAGTGTTCGTAGCCGTTGGTGCCGTAGATCACCGGGCGCTGGCCAAATTGCTGCTCCAGGCAATCGGCGTAAAGCCGGGCCTGCTGCTCCCCCTCATGGGCGCTGCGCCGGCTGCGCTTGGCTTCCACCAAGGCCAGCGGCCTGCCGTCGTCACCCCACAGCACGTAATCGACAAAGCCTTTGCCCTGCGCATTGGGCATGCCTTGCACTTCAAACTCGCGGTCGCGTGTGTCGGTTAACGGCCAGCCGGCTTCTTTCAGTAGCAGGTCAATGAACAAATCGCGCGTGGCGGCTTCGTTGTAGTCGTGGGCTTGCGCGGGGACTGCAGCGGCCGCGTTCAGTGCTTTGGCTGCAGCAATGTCGGCGCGGTACTGCGCCAACTCGGCATCCAGCTCGGTATTGCGGGCGGTGGCTTCGCGCAGTTGGGCATCACGCTCGGCCATCTTTTGCGCTTGATGCTCCAGTGCTTGTTGCGCGGCGGCCTCTGCGGCGCGGCTCGCGTCTTGCGCCTTGGTCAGCGCAGCCGGGTCCGAAGCGCTGGGCAACAAATCAGCGCGGAACTGCAACGCTGGATCGGGTCGGTCGCTCACGCGGCGGGCGTAGTGCCGCGCCAGCCAGAACGCCACATGGAAAAGCTCCCGCAGCGCAGCCACGGCATCTTGTTGAGGGACTGCGCGGGCGTTGTGCACTGCGTGGTTGCCCAGGCGGCGAATCACATCCATCTTGGCGTGCACCGCCGGGCCTACCAATTGCTGAAAGCTGGGCTCGAAGAGGAAGGCTGAGAGGTCGGCCTTGTAGGACATGCGCAGGCTGCCGCCGCGGCCGCTCTCCGCCTGGAACACCCACGCCACTGCCAGCTCCAGCGTGCGGCGGGCGTAAAAGCAAGCGGTGCGCGGGTCGGCGAGGGCGGCGGCTTCGGCGCGGCGGGCCTCGGCCAGCACCTCGGGCCAGTCGGCTTGCAGAAAGCTGAAGTTGGATGGGATGGTGCTCATGGATTCCCTCGCTTTGCCTGTTCTATTTGTTATGCCTGGTTTTCAGACCAGTCGTTGACTTCCAGCGCCAGACCAAGCCCCTGTATGAGCAACAGCAATTTGCCCATGGAACAGCGCTCAGGTGCGCTCTCTGCATCGCGAATGAAAGACGGGCTCACATTGCACACCGCTGCCGTTTGAGAGCGCGTCAGTCCTTGGCGTTTGCGCTCTGCGGTTAAACGCGCGGCCAGATCGGGCAGTCGGGCAGGGGTGATGTGCATTTTTTGACCTTATGAGGACAATATCAGCATAAATTGATATGGACGGCCTATTTTTGTCCCTATGGGGTCACATTTTTGAAAGCCAGCCGCCGTCTGGCTTGACCTGTGCGGAACAGCGTTCCACAAAGCTGCAAGTGCTTGTTTGTCGTGTCTCGCATGTCAGTTGTGCTCCAGCTTTAACCCTCTGAAACCTTTTCCAAGAACGCCAGGGCTTTATAAGCCATTGATGTGCATAGGTTAATTTTCCCGCTTTAACTTTTCTTTAACCCTCTGCATCACTTTTGTTCTTAGCCATAGAAGCATCGCTCAAGTGCCACAGCGCCCAGCGTCGCTGATTCGCCAGCCAACGGCATTGACAGGTTTCCCTGCTTCAAAACAGGAATCGTTGCACTGGCTTCATCAGCAGCGTTCGGCATTGGTCC
>JBBSRE010000461.1:0-2382 GCA_038243365.1 Burkholderiales bacterium
CCAGCGCCAGCGCGCGGGTGCGTTCGGTGACGCGTCGTTCCAGGCCTGCGTAAGCCTGCTTGAGCGAGGCGGCCGCGTGTTTGCGCTGCAGCGCATTGGCGATGTGGTAACTGACGAAGGTAAGCAGTTCCTGGTCGCGTTCGTTGTAGACGTGCCGCGCCGAGTAGCTTTGCAGCGCCAGCACGCCCATTGCCTTGTCGCCCAGCGTCAGCGGCACGCCCAGCCAGCACACCGAGCGCGCGCCAAAGCTGCTGATCTCCCCTTCCGCGCACAGCCGGTCGAAATCAGCGCGCGAGGCGAGCAACGGCGTGCCGTGGCGCAGCACGTACTCCGTGGCGCCGCGGCCATGCGCGCGCGGTTCGCGCTTGTGGTCGATCTCGTCCACCGAATAGGGGAACGTCAGCAGGCCGGTTTCCTCGTCAGTCACGGCAATGTAGAAGTTGCGGGCGTACAGCAGGCCGCTGATGACCTGGTGCACGGCGGCGTAGAAGATGTCCAGGCTGTCGGAGGTGTTGGCCAGTTCCGCGATGCGGAACAGCGACGCCTGCAGGCGTTCCCCACGTTGGCGCTGCAGCACCTGCTGGCGGAGCACGCGGTTGGCCTCGCGCAGGGCCACGGTGCGCTCGGATACGCGCCGGCCCAGCTCCAGATGCGCCTCACGCCGCTCCAGGGCGATCTGCACGTGTTGCGCTACATAGATCAGCAAGTCCTGGTCTTGCTGCGAATAGTGGGTATCGGCCCGGTAACTCTGCATGACGATGCCACCGACCACCGCGCCATCGCGCATCAGCGGCACGCCCAGCCAATGTTCGCAATGTGGCCCGACGGGTACCAGGTGGTCGCCGAATGCCTGCTTGAGTTCGGCTTCGGACCCCATCATGGGCCGGCCCTCGTGCAACAGGTTCCACGTCAGGCTGTGGCGCAGGTCGTCCAGCGGCATCGGGCGATCTGGCGGAGGCGGATCGGTGTCGACGATATCGATGTAGTACGGGAAGCGAATGACCTGTGCGGCCGCGTCGTACAACACGATGTAGAAATTTTCCGCGTACATGAGGCTGCCGACGATCGCATGCAGTGAACGCATCATGTCCGGCATGGCGTGGTCGGCGCTGGACTGCTCGGCGATCGCGAACAGCGCGCGTTGCAGGCGCTCGGCCAGTGCCAGGCGCGAGATTGCTTCGTACAAACGGCTGTTTTCTGCCAGTTGCCGCAGCCGTGAGCTCGCCAGACGGCTTATCCATGCCACGTTGCCTGCCAGGTCCTGCGCCAGCGCATCGTCGTCGCTGATGAATACCAGGCTGCGGCCGGTGCCGGGATCTTCGGCGTGCATCGGATCCGCGGCGGACAGCTTGGCATCCCCGGCGCTACGCCACTGCCACTGCCCACGCACGTCTGCAGCGTCCATGGCGCGCGCGCATGCCTCTGCCAAGCCATCGGCGTCGGCGGCGAGCAGGAGTTGCTCGATCGCCTCGCGCAAGCCTGGGGGTGGCGCCGCAGTGGGCCGAGCCGGGACTGCGGGGCTGGTAGAGGTGAAGCTCATTCGAAGGGGCCCTGGGCCGGTTGACATTGCCTTGACGGCGCGGCAGCTTGCAACTTTATAACCTGTATGGGCAATGCGCCGCCACCATGGGGAACCGGCACGGCGAGGGGCGGTCCATGATGTATACCTGACAGCAGTTTCAGATCCTCCGCAAGTGTGGGTTTTTGTGCGCTTCTTCCGCTTTTGAGGTGTTAGTAAAAGGTAAAACTTGCTACACTCCACCCACGTCGTTTGAAAGGTTTGTCCTACAGTCATCATGCACCGTCTGCCTGCCATTATTGCCTTGGTCCTGCTGCCGCTTGCGGCGGCGGGACAAGCTGTGGGCGACCGTGGGGCGGCCGCGCAGCGTTTGCTGAGTCAGCAGCCAAGCGAGTTCACCCAGGTGCAGCCGGGGGTGGCGCTGCCTTTGTGGCGCAGTGCCGATGGGCATTTGCTGGCGTTGCGTGTGGACGACACCGCGAGCGGTGACACCCACGCCAGGGGCCTGATGTCGCTGCGCGTGGTTGATGCGCGCAGCGTGCTCGGAAGCGGCCTGCAGTATGGCTTGGCGCCAAACCTGCAGGCGCGGGCGGAACTGACCCAGCACAGCTGGACCGGCAGTTCCACGCGCTTGCTGGGCAGCGAAGTGGGTGCGGACTACGACGTCGGCCGCTACAGCCTGGGTTTGAGCGTTGGTGCCAACACCACACCCAACAGCGTTGCCTTGCCGCGCGTGCTTCCGGGTGCGGCGCCCGGGGTGGATGGGCTGTCCAGCTTTGACAGCAGCACCCAACTCAATGCCCGTGGCCGGCTCGCGCTCGGCAGCAAGAGTGGCATTGACCTGGGCGCCAGTACCGGTCGTA
>JBBSRE010000462.1:0-2350 GCA_038243365.1 Burkholderiales bacterium
GAAGTCGACCTGCAATACGTAAGCCGGCTTGCTGGCCTCGGGGAAAGCGGCCGCTTGGACCACTCGGCCCACACGCGATTCCACCTTGGCAAAAAAGTTCCATTCAATCGTTTCCATGCTTCCCCTTCCGCGGCTGCTGACCGCCCGCCATCAGATATACGGTTCGCGCATATCAGGACCCTGACGCAGTCGCCGTGGGTGCTCGAGGGCGGATCAGGAAGCCATCTTGCGACGCAGGTGATTGATCATGATCGGTACGTCCTGCTTCGCGATGCGCATGGCCGATCCCTCGCAGTTCTACGGGATATCGAGTATGCGCCCGTGCGGGACTGCAAACCATTAAGCGTGCGGTCAACCCCGGTGAGTGGGCAATAGACGCTACGTCGTCAGGTCAAACAGTCAACCCAGTCAAGCGCCATGTGGACTACAAGCCCCAGTCCGGTCAGATGCAGCACACGTGCGGTGCCTTGCAAGCTACGCCCACTGTAACGCCGCCTGGCGATGAGGGGGATCAAAAAAAGTGCGGTGTAGACGGCAATTGCGGGCAGCGTGTGGAGCGGATGAAAGCCAATCGAGCACCGGGCGGGGTCGTAAATCGGCACGGCCAATAGATGATCCAGGTCCACCACCATGGTGGCGATCAGGATCACAGTCGCGCTCAACCACCGTTTGCGATAGAACGCCAGGGCGAGAAGCACGGGCACGAAGAAGTGGAGGGCGATATGGGTCATTGACCGCCTATTGTCGGGGAAGCGCGTCGAGCATGACTAATGGTCAGGCCGCGAAAGCCTTCATCTGGAAACCTGGAGTCAATTGGGTCTCCCCGCGCGCTGTAGCCGCATCAGACTGCATCGCGGAGCGGCATCGGCTTGGTCGAATCGCTACGGCGCATCCAATGGCGGTGCTGGACGATACCGAGTACCGCAAACGCCAGTTCAATGGCAGCGCCCGCCGCCAAGACCGCGAGCGCTGATGCAGACAGCGCCGCCAGCGCAAACCCGGCCCCCGCGAGCGCCAGGCCCAAGGCCCAGTAAAGCCGCATGCCGTACAACGTAGCAAAAACGAGATAGCGCCCACCAATGATCAGCAGCATCGCCGCAAAGAACCACGCAGGATTCCGCAAGCCGAGCACATACGCCAACGGCAGACTGAAGATGAGCCAGAACGTGCTCGCCCCAGCCAGTTGTCCGAGTGGGTTGCCCTTGGTATGGGTGGCCGGAGCTCCAAAGAGGCGGCAAAGGACAACGCCGACCGGGTGAATGAGCGCACCACCGATCAGGAGCGTCCAGATCGCCGGGTGGGATCCGACGAACGCAGCCACGCCAGTTGCCACTGACCACGCGAGCGCAGACGCGAGAATACCCGGGGCACCACTGAAATAGCTGCGGCGCAAATCGTGCTGCGCTTCAGTAAACGTCATTTCCATATTTCACGTCTCCGGGTAGCAGTAGTGCGCTCTGACACATTGGCATGCTGGCCGAACAGTGGAGCGAAAGAAAGGAGCAGTGACAACGCCATTGCTATATCTAATGCCCGCTGCAGCAGCCCGCGCCAAGGTGACAAGTCCGGCTGGACCATCAGCATGAACACTATGGGGAAGGCAACGCCTGTGAGTAGCAGAAAGAAGCGTCGCCCAGCGAAAACGCGCAAGTTCGGCGCGAAGGACACCAATGCGATACCAACACCCATTCCAAAATACACGACAATGCCGAATATGTTGTGTAAGAGTTGGCTTGTGGACCCTTCAATGGGGCAGCCGACATCGCACGGCGCGAGCGCGCCAAGAAAGAATGAGGCGGGAAGCGACCACAGGAGCCAGAATCCCAGCCGGCTTATGCCAGATACCTGCGCAAGTGGCCGGGCGCAGATCAAGAATGCCGAAAAAAGAACGGCGGTAGCGAGAAACCCCGCGTAAGTGAGGGTTCGAGCCCACGCTGTGCCGGTTGCGTTGTACTCACTTACGAAGTTCGACAGCTGCGAATAGCCGGGCTTTATAGCGCTACCGGCAAAGTAAAAGGCGATTACATAACTAATTGAGATGACAAGCAAGGCGTGGGTCAGTTTTATTCTGTCCATAAATTGGTGTTAATTCTCCTGCGGACCTGTCATCGGAACTAAGCCGGCTCGCGATACACGTGCCGGTTGCTCATGGAAATCGAACGACAGCAGAGAAAGCGCTTGGGGCGAGAAGCACCACTTCAAATGCTATTCGGATCCAGAAGCTTGTTGCGCTTCGCGGTTGAATTCACCCGCGCGTTGATCCCGCGTAGCACTGACAGGTAACATGCAACTTAAAAAAACACCATTACCGGCAGTAGCCCAAAAGCGCGGGGCAAAAGCATCATTCGCC
>JBBSRE010000463.1:0-2349 GCA_038243365.1 Burkholderiales bacterium
AGGCACCAACGACTCGAACGCTGCTGCAGCTCCAGGCCCGTTGAGGCGAAGCTGCCCCATGTGTGAGACGTCAAACAGTCCGGCTGCAGCACGGGTGTGGCGATGTTCCGCCATCAAACCTGCCGGGTACTGCACCGGCATCGAATAGCCCGCAAACGGCACCATGCGCGCGCCGAGTTCCAGGTGCAGGTCGTGCAGCGGCGTGGTTTTCAGATCGGCGACAGGTGTGGTCATGCAGGGGATCTCAGGGCAAACAAAAGCCGCAGCGCCATGGCTGCGGGTTGTGCCCTGCTGTCCTCTTTACCTGAGAGATTCACCGCGGCGCCCTGGCTGGCCGCGCGGCTTGCTCCTTCGGTGGACCTGCTGCGCTTTGCGTAGCGCGCGGCCTCTCTCCAGCAAGGAAACGCCCGCATCGCTGCGGGCGGTCGTCAGTCCTTTTGCCTGAGCGTTCGGGGAACCTGCGCCTTCGGCGGCGCCGCGATCCGAGTGGGATGGGCGCTCTCTCCTGACAGGCACAATTTTAGAGCAATGCCGCGCGGGCGCGATAGCGGGGATCGTCTTAAAGTTATTTGGCGTACACCCAGTCGCGCAGGGCCAAGGACAATTCAGGCACGTAAGTAATGACCATCAGGCAAGCCATGATGACCATCACGAAAGGAATCAGATGCCCGACGATGCGATCCAGTGAGATGCGTGCCACTGCGCAAGCCGCAAACAGGTTCACTCCGAAAGGCGGCGTGATCATGCCCATCGCCAAATTGACCACCATGACAAGCCCGAAGTGCACCGGGTCTACGCCAAAGTGTTGCGCGACGGGCGCCAGAATAGGCGCGAGCACGATGATGGCGGCGCTGGTCTCGATGAACATACCGATGAAGAACAGCGCCGCGTTGACCCCCAGCAGAAAATAGACTGGCGACTTGAGCACGCCTTCGAGCCAATGGCCAATGGCTTCCGGAACGCCCGCGCGCGTGATGAGGAAGGCAAACAGACCGGCATTGGCAATGATGAACATGATCACCGCCGACGAAATGGCCGAGCGCCGCAGCACCGCTGCCAGCTGGCGCATGTTGATCTCGCGGTAAATCACCAGCCCTACCAGCAGCGCGTAGAACACCGCCACGGCCGAGGCTTCAGTGGGCGTGAACACGCCACCGTAGATGCCGCCCAGGATGATGATGGGCATCAGCAGCGCCCAGCCAGCCTGCAGCGTGGCGCGTCCTACGGACAAGCGACCTTCACCATCGGTTTTGCCCCAGCCTTTCCATTTGCAGTAGAGCCAGATGAACAGCATCAGAGCGCCGGCAATCAACACTCCCGGACCAAAGCCTGCAATGAACAGCTCGCCAATCGATACCTCGGCGCTGACACCATAGAGGATGAGCGGAATGGAGGGTGGAATCACCACCCCCAGCTCCGCCGCCGTGGCCTGCAGCGAGGCCGCGTAGGTCACCGGGTAGCCGTGCTTGACCAGGGCCGGAATCAAGATGGCGCCGATGGCAAACGTGGTGGCCACGGAGGAGCCCGATACCGCCGCAAAAATCATGCAGGTGAGTACGCAGGTCATGGGCAGTCCGCCCTGCACACCACCCACCAGACTTTTGGCGAACTCCACCAGCCGTCGCGAAATGCCGCCAGCTTCCATCAGGCTACCGGCCAGGATGAAAAAGGGAATAGCAGCAAGAGGAAACTTGTTGATGGCGCCAAACATTTCCTTGACGGAAATGAGCATGTGCGCATTCGAAGCCTGGATGCCGAGGATGGACGCCAAGCCAATCGATACGGCCACCGAAATGGTGAGCGCAAAGCACAGCACCATCGTGGAGATCATCACGATGCTCATGCTGTTACTGCCACGCTTGGCACTGCATGCGCTGCGCTCGTCCCGTCAGACACAGCGGCCCCGGCGTCTGCGATGCGCGAGGCTGTCGCTCCGTGGATGCATGAGCCGGCGCTCACTGCGCCGTCTCCAGTTCCATGCGACGCGGGTCAATCAAATTGCCGATGATCCCCAAGGCACTAAACAGCGCACCGACTGGCATCGCCACGTAGGCCCAGAACATGGTGAGCGACTCCAGCCCGGCCATGGTCTGTACGCGCCCGCGCACCGAATAGTCCCAGCCCCACCAGATGATGATGGCCATGAGAGTCAGCGCGGCCAGCGCCACGACCCAGTCGAGTACGCGTTGCACGCGTGGCGGGCTCCAGCGGTAGAGCACATCCACGCTCACCATCGCGCCTTGGCGAAACGCGCACGGGATGGCGAGGAACACCATCCAGATGAGCGAGAAGCGAATCAGCACCTCGGTCCATTCGGCGGGTTGCTCCAGCACAACGCGGGTGATGTTC
>JBBSRE010000464.1:0-2321 GCA_038243365.1 Burkholderiales bacterium
AAAGTGTTGATTTACATTGATTCTATCGGCGCCAATCAACGAGGGCAAATATTATTTTGGTTGGACTTTTAATCCATTTGTCGTGGGTTCGACCCCCGCACGTCCCACCAAGATAAGCCTTACAGGCATTGAAAAGCCCGCAACTTCCACAGTAGCGGGCTTTTTTCTTTTGCGCGGCTTGATGTTTCTTGCGAATAGCTTGCCAGGTGCTTTCTGAACGCATTTCCGGCTGGCGAGCAAGCGATTCAATGTTCCCGGATTGGCGTGAATCGCGCCACACCAGGAGCTCAACGACCCCTTCGATTGGCAGGCCCGCAGCCTGCAGTGGCGATCCGATCGCAGCTTGCAGCAGGTGCCTTCCTGCACAGGTGACCGCCTGTGCGACATATACCGGCCGATACTGAGCCATCCTTGGATAGCACAGGCGGGAAGCTGCGACGATGGCCTGATCAAACGATAGACGGGCTGTACAAGCCGGGTCTGATTCATTGACAAGCACCGCGCGCGCCCAAATGACGGCTGGACGGTCAACCCCCCAAAGGGCGTCTTGGTTGAACCACGTCGGTTATGAGAATTTGTCGGGTTGTGCGCCTGTAGACAATGGGACAAACCGCCGCCAGCGACTTGCCACTCAGGCCACCACAGAGGCTGCGTGACTCGAATCAACCAGCGCCGGCGACTCCGTAACGCAATTCAACCGACGCCAGCCAGGTTTGCAAGTCTGCGTTTCCCACGCTGCCTGTTACAGTGGGCTTCAACTTTCGAGGGCACTCACTTGGCAACACCCAACTACGGTTACGAAAAGCGGCAACGCGAACTCGCAAAAAAGAAAAAAAAGGAAGACAAGGCACGCGCAAAGTCCGCACCCGTTCGGCACGCCAGCGTGTATGTTGCGCCAGAGCCAGGACAGACACATGCGCCCGCGACGGACGCAGAACGTCAGCCCGGCACGCCGAGCTGAGCGTCGTCAATGAGACGCTGATTTCAGCAAAGGTTTGAGGAATGGCCAGACGGTGTTGAGTAATTGGGGATGCGCCTTCGCCGTCGGGTGGACGCGGTCCGCCTGGAATAGCGTCAAGGCCTGCGGCACATCGGCCACGCCTGCCAGGAAAAACGGCAGAAGCGCCGTCTTTTCCTTGATAGCCACCTGTTGGTACATCTCCGAGAAATCCTGGCCGTAGCGTTGGCCATAGTTGGGTGGCACTTGCATGCCCAGCAGTAACACTCGGGCGCCACTGTTCTTGGCAGCCTGAACCATCTTGAGCAAGTTGTCTTTAGTGCTTGTAATCGGCAAGCCCCGCAACGCATCGTTGGCTCCCAATTCGATCACTACCACGGCGGGTCGGTGCTCTCGTAGCAATCCGGGCAGCCGTGATCGGCCGCCCGAGGTGGTGTCTCCGCTGATGCTGGCGTTGACGACCTGCCATTCTTTTGCCTCGTTGGCCAGCCGCGCCTGGAGCAAAGCGACCCAGCCTTCGCCCCGGGCGAGCCCGTATTCCGCGCTGAGGGAATCCCCCACGATCAAGATCGACTGCTCCAGCTTCGCCGGTTCAGCCCAGACGAACTGCGACGCCGAGAGCCCTGCCCAAGCCGCTGCAGCCGTGACGCCTATAAAGTGGCGGCGGTACATCCTGCCATTCAACATCCGGATCCTTTCATGTCTGAAGCTTCGTCCCTGTCCTCACCCATTATTGCCGTGGAGCATGTGTGCAAGTCGGTCACCGATTCCACCGGCACCCTGCAGATTCTGCGGGACATCGACTTTGTCATTCCGCCGCGCGCCAGTGTTGCGATCGTCGGAGCCTCGGGCTCAGGCAAGAGCACGCTGCTGTCCATCATCGCTGGGCTAGACACGCCCACCAGCGGCACAGTGCGCCTGGCGGGGCAAGATCTCTTTGCATTGGACGAAGACGAGCGCGCCGCACTGCGCGCGCAGAGTGTGGGTTTTGTGTTTCAGAGCTTTCAGTTGATGGCAAACCTGACGGCGCTCGAGAACGTCATGCTGCCGCTGGAGCTCGCCAACCGGCGCGATGCCCGCCGCGCCGCGCAAGAGATGCTGGCGCACGTGGGCTTGGCAGAACGCCTGGGTCACTATCCCAAGGTGCTCTCGGGCGGCGAGCAGCAGCGCGTGGCACTGGCGCGCGCCTTCGTGGTCCAGCCTTCGGTGTTGCTGGCTGACGAGCCGACTGGCAGCCTCGATTTCGCCACCGGCGAGACCATCATGGAGCTGATGTTCCGCCTCAACCGCGAACAGGGAACGACGCTGGTGTTGGTGACACACGACCGCGGCATTGCCGAGCGTTGTGACACCAGCATCACGA
>JBBSRE010000465.1:0-2293 GCA_038243365.1 Burkholderiales bacterium
ATGGGCCGACAAATCTGTGAGGTTTTGGAGCTCAAACAGGCGTTGACGCAGACGCAGTCTTGGCAGGCAGCTATTGAATTGATTGCAAGCACCGGCATCGCCGAGCCTGCACGCCGCGCCACTGCGTTCCCGCACCAGCTCTCGGGCGGGCAGCGCCAGCGCGCGATGATCGCCATGGCACTGGCCAGTCGTCCCAAGTTGCTGCTGGCCGACGAACCCACCACCGCACTGGACGTGACGCTGCGTGGGCAAATTCTGGAACTGCTGGCCGACCTGCAGCGCCAGACCGGCATGGCGGTGCTGCTGATCACGCACGACCTGAACCTGGTGCGCCGTTTTGCCGACCGCGTGGCGGTGATGGAACGCGGCGTAATAGTGGAGCAGGGCGGTGTGGCAGAGGTCTTCGCTGCGCCCCAGGATTCCTACACGCGGCGCCTGATGGCCAGCCGGCCTGAGCGCGACGTGGTGGAGGCTGCGCCCGCGCCGCAGGAATCCCCGGTACTGCGGGCCGAACGCCTGCGCGTCGCCTACCCCATGCCGCTACCGGGCGTGCGCGGCTGGTTCAAGAAAGGCGCATTCATTGCGGTGCAGGGCGCCGATCTGTCGCTGCTGCCGGGGCGCACGCTGGGCGTGGTGGGTGAATCGGGCTCGGGCAAATCGACGCTGGCACAGGCACTGCTGGGTTTGCTGGAATACCAGGGCCAGGTCACGATTGCAGGCACCACGTGGCAGCGGCCTGCGCAGCGCAACACGCCGGACAACCAGCGCCTGCGCCGCACCATTCAGGTGGTGTTCCAGGACCCGTTTTCATCCCTCTCGCCGCGGCTCACCGTGGAAGAAATCGTGGGCGAAGGTTTGCGGGTGCACGAGAAAGACTTGAAAGCGCCCGAGCTGCGCTTGCGCGTGGAAGCGGCGCTACACGAAGTAGGCTTGTCAGAAGCAGAGTTTCCCGGCCTGTTCGCACGTTACCCGCACGAATTTTCCGGTGGCCAGCGCCAGCGGTTGGCGATTGCCCGTGCGCTCATCGTGCAACCCACCGTGCTGGTACTCGACGAGCCCACCAGTGCGCTGGATGTGACCATTCAGCAGCAAGTGTTGAAACTGCTGCAGCGGCTGCAGCGCGAACGCGGTTTGGCGTATGTGCTGATCACCCACGATGTGGAAGTGGTGCGCGCCATGGCGCACGACGTGCTGGTGATGAAGGACGGCGCAGTGGTTGAGGCCGGCAGCGTGCAGCAGGTGCTGGATGCGCCGCAGCAGGCCTATACGCAGAAGCTGGTAGCGGCGTCAACAGACTGAACCAGCAAGTCGGGGATTGCGCCAGGCCGGCGCAGTAAATTTCTTGAGCCCGCGTTCAGGCGCACTTTGGAAGCGTGGAAAAAGGCGCGATTACGCGCCGTCCTTGCCTTGGTCTACCCAAAGCACCTTGTCGATGTCCACCCCCAACGCACGCGCCTGGGCCAGCAGACGGTTGCGCACGCCGGGCGGCAGGGCAGGGGCGCGGGAGAGGATCCACAGCGCGTCCACATCGGACCCCACCACCATCGCCCACTGGTAGTTCGGGTCTAGCGCCACCACGTTGTAGCCGCCGTAAAACGGGCCAAAAAATGACACTTTTAGCGCAGCCGTGTTTGGGTCGCCAATGAAGCGGGCAGTGCCTTCGACACTGCGCCATTCTTGCTTCTTGGGGTCATAGCCCCGGTTGACTACGCGTACCGTGCCATCGGCTTGAGGGGTGTAGTCGGCACTGGTCTGAATCAGGCCCTTTTCAAAGCGCTGGTCGATGCGGGCCAGTTCCACCCAGTGACCGGCATAGCGTTGCACATCGAATCCGCTCACCGGCTGCACGCCCTCAGGCACGCGGGTGGCGCAAGCCGACAGAGCAAAAAGCGCAGCCACTGCTGCAGCGCCAGCGAGCACCAGCGGCCAGACGCGGCCATGGTTGTGGGTTCGGAGAGCTGGAAGTGTGCGGCGGGGGCGCATGGGCCGACCTTTCATTCATGGCGTTGTGACCCACGAACTGTAGACAGCGGGGTAACGCCAACCTGTAGGTGTGCACTGGCACGAACTGTCGGATGGAGGGGTGCGGTGTTCGCGGCCGTGGAAACAGCGATACAAAAAAAATTTAAGACAAAAGAGGCGCAAACGCTTATGCAGTGAGCGCTAGCAGCTATCAAATCAAGAGTATTGTGGAGAAGTATTGTTTACAGCCGTCCATTGCAACGGCTCAGCGTGAGTGCATGGCGGTGCATTAGCTCCGGAAGCGAACCTCCTCCTGCATACGCACATTCCA
>JBBSRE010000466.1:0-2292 GCA_038243365.1 Burkholderiales bacterium
CACGCTGAGCTACGGCGACCAGCGCCGGCTGGAGATCGCCCGCGCACTCGCCACCGACCCGCAACTGCTCGCGCTGGACGAACCCGCCGCCGGCATGAACGCGACAGAAAAACAGCAGCTGCGCGAACTGATCGACCGCATCCGCAACGACAACCGCACCGTGCTGCTGATCGAGCACGACGTGAAGCTCGTGATGGGCTTGTGCGACCGGGTCACGGTGCTCGACTACGGCAAGCAGATCGCCGAAGGCACGCCGCACGACGTGCAGCGCAATGAGCAGGTGATCGAAGCGTATCTTGGCACCGGGACGCAGCACTGACATGGCCAACACACTGCTCAAGGTCAGCAACCTGCAGGTTGGCTACGGCGGCATCCAGGCCGTCAAGGGCATCGACTTCGAAGTGCGTGAAGGTGAGCTGGTCTCGTTGATCGGCAGCAACGGCGCTGGCAAGACCACCACCATGAAAGCAATCACCGGCATCCTGCCGGTGCAGGGCGGCGACATCGAATATCTGGGCCGCAGCATCAAAGGGCAGGGGCCATGGGACCTGGTGCGCCAGGGCCTGGCGATGGTGCCGGAAGGCCGCGGCGTGTTTGCGCGCATGACCATCACTGAAAACCTGCAAATGGGCGCTTACGTGAGCAATGACCGCGCGCAGATTGCCGAAGACATCGAGCGCCAGTTCCAGATCTTCCCGCGGCTGCGCGAACGCAAGAACCAGTACGCGGGCACCATGTCGGGAGGCGAGCAGCAGATGCTCGCGATGGCCCGCGCATTGATGAGCCGGCCCAAAGTGCTTCTGCTGGATGAACCCTCAATGGGTCTGTCGCCCTTGATGGTCGACAAGGTGTTCGAAGTCGTGCAGGAGGTGTATTTGCAAGGCGTCACCATCCTGCTGGTCGAGCAGAACGCCAGCCGTGCGCTGGGCATTGCAAATCGCGGCTACGTAATGGAGTCCGGTCTGATCACGATGAGCGGCGACGCCAAGGAAATGCTGCACGACCCGCAGGTGCGAGCCGCTTATCTTGGAGAGTAAGGGGGAGCGGGTGAGTCGCTGTACTGCACGGCGGCGCACCCATCGGCTGTCGCAATGCATGCGGACCCGACACATCGAAGGACCGCTTCTGCCATGCGTTCCTTCGATCAGTGCTTGGCAGCGCAGGTTAGGCGGCCGCATCCTTCAGTTTTTTAAGCGCACGGGTCTTGATTTTCACGCTAGCTGGCTTGGCCGCGAACTCGCGCTCCACTTTGGTGAACGGATCGATCCCGGTGCGCTTCTTCTTTGCTGGCACGTTGATGACGGTCACTTTCAACAAGCCAGGGAGCGTGAATGAACCCAGGCCCTTCTTGTGCACCGACGCAAGCATGGCGGCCTCCAATGAAGCGACCACGGCACGCACCGCCTTGATCTCCACGCCCGAATCCTCGGCCAGATGAGCCATCAAGCTCGACTTGTTGAAGGCGGTCTTGATTGGCTTGGCATTGCCAGCGCCGGGTGCTGTTGCAGTACTGGCCTTTTTCGCTGGCGGGCTGGCTTTGCTGGCTTTCTTTGCAGGGGCGGCCGTTTTGGAGGGCGCGGTGGTCTTCGTCTTCTTTGCAGTTGCCATGAGTTTTGTAGGTCCTGATTAGCTTGATATGCCGCGCGGCTGAGCGGTGCCGCTGATTCTAGGCACGCGGCCCAGTGTCATCGCCAGCAGGCAACGCCACAGCCGGCGGCTAACTCGGGGCCGCTGTCCGCGCCGCCAGGGTGTAGCAAAGCGCGTGCGCAATGGGCCATCGCCAGCTGCATGCATGAGACGTTTTCGATTCTGGCCGGTGCGCAAGCAACAGCTGAAGGCAAGCGAAGCGCGCGTAGCAGCGCACATCTGCAGGTGGGGGCGCAGGTGCTGCAATCGATGTCGCACCAGAACGCGGCGGCCTATTGCCTCGCGGCTCCTCGTTGTGCTGCTTGCGGAGAAGCTTGTGAGCGCCCGGGCCGGCATGGAGCAGACACCGCAGCAGCGCGCAGGGATGGCAACGCCGGTGACTTGTCGGCGGCTCCAGGACGTTCATCGCTCAAAGATCGATACGCCGCGCCGTGAGATCCGCAAGGCGGTGCCGTCGCTCGTATGAATTGTGAAACTCAGTCTGCCAACAAGACTCGTCGCTGCACGCTGCACGCTGCACGCTGCAGGACGTGAGGCTTGATGCGTTCGTCTGGCAGACGCCGTTCATTGGTCGCAGCATGAGTACCAAAGGTGCGCTGTTTGCCGATTCGCCGGTCAGCGATGTTGTAATGTCTCTCTGGAAAG
>JBBSRE010000467.1:0-2257 GCA_038243365.1 Burkholderiales bacterium
GCCTACCCAGACTTGGCCCTGAGCGTCGCGTTGGATGTACACGCGGCCGGCTCGACCCAGGCATTCGCCTTGGGCCACCACGTAGCGCACCGGGGCCAGTCCTTCGCTGATCAGCCACTGCGCCAAGCTGGCGTTGAGGCTTCCCGTGACAGGATCTTCCGTGGTGCCAAGCGATGGCGAAAATGCGCGCACCACGGCTTGCGGCGCCTCGTTGCCATCGCCTGCCGTATCGATGTGCGCCACGCCCACATCCTGACCCAGGTCCTTCAGACGAGCGTGGTCAGGCTGAAGTCGCAACACGGTGTCTCGGCTGTCCAGCAGCAGGCATAGCCAGCGCGGCCCGTTGTCCAGATGGCGTGCCGCGACGATCTGCTGCGCGCGCAAGCCCAGTGCGCCGGATACCAGGGCGAGCAAGGCCGCGCGCGGGGCAGACGGCTGCATCGGGGGTGCGGCAAACGCCAAGCGCCCGCTGTGCTGGCAAATTTCGACTAAGCCCAGCGCGCACTCTTGAACGATGCGGCCATCGGAGATCGGCTTCCCGCCCGACTCCAGCCAGGCGTGGCAACTCCCTAGCGTGGGATGCCCCGCAAAGGGCAGCTCACCTCTGGGGGTAAAAATGCGCACGCGGTAGTCGGCACCCGCAGCACGGCCAGCTTGCGTAGGGGGCAGCAAGAACGTCGTTTCCGACAGGTTGGTCCAGCTGGCAAAGCGTTGAAAGGTTCGATCAGACAAGGCCTCTGCGCCCAAGACGACAGCGAGCGGGTTACCGTCGCCCAGGCGTTCGCTGAAGACGTCGACCTGCAGGAAAGGCAGGTGGCTCATGCCAGGCTTTCAACGGCCGTTGGCGGTGCCTTGGTCGGTGCGCTGCGGGCCTGCAGGTTGCGCACCGCATCGGCGAGCGCAGCGATGCCCGTGTCGATCTGTGCGCTGCTGGCGGTGACGAACGACAGCCGCAGCGTATTCAGCTCCGGCGCGTCGGCGTAGAACGCTGCGCCTGGCACGAACGCCACATTGCGCTCCACGGCGAGCGGCAGCAGTTCCACCGCGCTCATGCCAGGCGGCAGGCGGAGCCACAGGAACATGCCGCCGTCCGGCCGGTTCCAGTGGACGCCGAGCCCCTGCATCTCACGCTCGAGCGCGGCGAGCATGGCGTCGCGCTGCTGCTTGTAGAGCGCGCGGATGGTGGGCACGTGGCGGCTCAGAAAACCGCCTTTCATCACCTCCGCCACCATGCGCTGGTTGAAACCTGTGGTGTGAAGATCGGCCGCCTGCTTGGCCTGCAGCAGCTTGGGAAACACCTCGAGCGGCGCTACCAGAAAGCCCAGGCGCAAGCCGGGCGCCAGCACCTTGGAAAAGCTGCCCATGTACAGGCACCCTGCCGGGTTGCGCGCAGTCAAAGGCTTGGGCGGTGGCGCGTCAAACCACAGCTCACCATAAGGGTTGTCTTCCAGCAGAGGCAAACCCAGCTCGGCAGCGCACTCGATCAACGCGGCGCGGCGCGCCTCGCTCATGGTGCGGCCGGTAGGGTTCTGAAAATTGGGCAGAACGTACAGAAAACGCGCCTTGTCCGCGCCACTTCCGATGTGCTGGCGAAGGGATTCGATGCGCACACCCTCGTCGTCGCTGGCCACGGACTGTACGCGCGGTTCCATGGGCGCGAATGCCTGCAGCGCGCCCAAATAAGTGGGGGTTTCCACCAGAATCCGGCTGTTGGCGTCGATGAAGACTTTGGCCACCAAATCCAGTGCTTGTTGAGATCCGTTGGTAATCAGCACCTGGTCGGGGTCGACGTCCCAGGGCAGTTGCGCGGCAACTGCCTCGCGCAGGGGTGCATAGCCTTCGCTGGCGGCGTATTGCAATGCGGCCGGGCCATCGGCTTGCAGTACCGTCGCGCAGGCCTGTGCAAACGCATCTACCGGGAACGTGAGTGACGATGGCAAGCCGCCCGCCAAGCTGATGATGCCGGGCTTCTCGGTGACCTTGAGAATTTCGCGGATCACCGAAGGGTTCATTCGGGCGGTGCGGGAGGCGAGCGTCCAGTTCATGGGTAGTTCTTTCGGGAAAGGAGCCGTTGGTGCGGTGATGGGAGCAATGTCGCAGATGCGGAAGGGAAGGGGAACCGGGTTTTCAGCGTCCGGCGCCAACGGCTGCATCAGAAGCAGCATCGGCAGCCGCAGGGGCCAGCAGGGCAGTTGCGGGCCGCGACAAGCGCTTGCCCACCAGCACCGTGCCGACGACTGCCGCCGCGAAGGCGAGC
>JBBSRE010000468.1:0-2232 GCA_038243365.1 Burkholderiales bacterium
ATCATTTCGTGGCCGAACCGACAAGGCACTCACCTGGCACCTCGAACCCAGCAGGTGATTCGAACCTACGCATTGATTCTTCCACCTCGTTCCACACGGACTCGCGATCCACAGGAGACAGGTGCGCCATCATGGCATTGAAGGCGCCGAACGCTTCGCGGGCGACTTGCACGTACTCGGCAGCACTGCCCATCCTGTGGGGCACTGGCACAGCGCGGACCTCGGGGTTGGCAAATCCGGCTTGACGGAAGACGCCTTCGAGCATCCCGGGGCCCCCGAGGCTGAATGGTCCGGGTTGGCCCGGAACCGGGGGCGGGAGTTGCGCGCGCCGACGGATGATGGAAGCGGGCACCGCACCCCAACTGTTGCGCTCGGGCGTGGAAAAGACAATGACGCACACCCGACCGCCTGCTTTCAGCGCACGGCGCCACTCGCGCAACGCGGTCACGGGGTGCGGCATATACATCAGCCCCAGCCGGCACAACACTGCATCAAAGGAAGCGTCTGGGAGATCCAGTTTCTCGCCGTCCATGGCGCGGGTCTCAATCTGTTTAAGTCCGCGTTCACGCGCGACCTGAAGCGCGAGTTCGACGATCCCTTCAGAGATGTCGGTCGCCAACACGTGACCACCAGGGCCAACGCGTTCGGCGGCACCAACAGCCGGTTCGCCTGCGCCGGCTGCGATGTCCAGGATGCGCTGATCCGGCTGGATCCGCGCCAGGTCGAGCATCTGGCGGGTCATTTCGCCATACCACCGATCCAGGGTGGGATTCCAGCGGCGCCATGCTGCGCCGTCCTTGTTCCATTGCTCTCGCTGCGCGTTCTTGTACTTCGCTGCGTCAAACGAAGGTTGCTGTTCAGCCATGCAACTTCTCCTCTCGGTTAGACGTCGATGCTGAGTGGCAGCGTAACACTCAGACTGCCAACGAACATCGTCAAGCGGCGGCGTAGCCAGCCGGTTGAATGCCGCGTCAGATGCAAGCGTTGCCTGCTGCGCAACGTCGGACGCAACACGAGCGCGAAGCCGATCATTTGGCGCATGCGTCGTGCTATCGATACCATAGCGCACAGCACAAGCTGGACGAGCGTCACAGCACTTTTTGGTTTTGGCTCTGGCATAACGCTTCGCTCGTGATGGGCCTTGTTGCACAAATCAGCCCACCCCAACTGGCAGGCTGCTCGGATGACTGAAGTCAAGAAGATACGAAGCAAGTACCACACGACGAACTGGGCGCAATACAACGCGGCGCTCAAGGCGCGCAGATCGGTGACGGTCTGGATGGGGACCACCCGAGTTGCTGGCGCAAATCCCGGCCGACGAGAACCCATCGCCAGCGTCGATGCGGACGGCGCGCATAACACGCGGGGCTGCCTTGATGCCATCGCTCGCCGAGGAGCGCAGGCGGTGATTGAACCGCGCAAGAACGCCAGTCTTTGGAAGCGAACCAAGTCTGGGCTCGAGTCATCGCCGAGATACGGTGCAGACCTGCAAGCGCTTTAAGTGGCGCATCTGGAAGGTCTGGAGCGGCTACCACCGGCGCAGTCGCGGGGAGAGGCCAAGATGCACTGCTTTAAGCGCCTGGGTGAGCGAGTGGTGGCCCCCGCACCTTTAAGCGGCAAGTGGTGGAAGCTGCACAGACCGGCTGGCCTTGCTGAATCGCTTCCGCCAGCTTGGACGGCCTCAAACCGTTGCCGTGGCCGCTGTGGCACGAGCCGGTCTGGGGCTGGGGTAACGCCGGGCTGAATTCGATTTTTGCAGCAAGACCCACACTGATTACCAACAAGGCAATGCGCCGCGGTTCGTTCGCCAGCGTCAAGCATCTCTTCAAGGGTATTGCCTGCTTCAAAACCCGTCACGCCACCAACCTCCCGTCCTTTCGCAGGGCGGTTACCGCCGATTTAATCGTCCAAAAACCATATCAGTTTTGCTCATGCATCTACGAGACAGGACATCAGCAAAGTCGTGCCAACCTATTGATCGCGTGATCGCGGAAATACATTTTTGAGTTTTGGCGCAACGCAATCTAAAACTAACCAAGGAAACAGTAAATGCCTATTTACGAGACCGTTCTGACACCTTACGACACCGCCTTCGCGTTTTCATCAAACTTGTCTTTCGCCCCGAACACCGGGACCAGGGGTTTGCTTAACGGGATAGTCAATGCGGCAACCGCAATTTATAATGCTCCGCCGCGCCCATTTGACATTCCTGCAAACGATAACAGGCTGACG
>JBBSRE010000469.1:0-2226 GCA_038243365.1 Burkholderiales bacterium
AGTTCGTCCAGGTCCTGGTAGCGCTCGGTCATGGCCGCGCCGATGTGCAGGGAGCGCGCATTGGCCAGCGAGCAGTAATCACCGCCAGGGCAAATGATCATGTCGGTCAGCAAACCGATGTTGGGAGACGCCAGGCCCAGCGCACGGGCAGCGTCGTAGAGCGCTGGCAAATCGCTTTCATGTACCCACGGCAGCAAAAGGTTTTGCTCGTGCGTCAAGCGCGCTTCAGCAGCGCTGAACTGGTCGGCCAGTTGTGCCAAGGCTTCCAGCGTGGCGGCGTCGGCATCCCCCGTGGCAAAGCCGGGACGTTTGAACGACAGGGCGACCGTTCTCAAACCGGGCAGTTTGTGGCCGCGCACGTTTTGCTTCAACCAGCGCTGGTAGAGCTGGCCTTGCGGGTCCACCTTGGACGGTAGGTTGGCGGCCTTGAGCTCAGGCACCACAAAATGGGCGGTGACGCGATCAAGCTCTTCCTGTGTGATGGTGTGCGGCGCGCCGTCGAGCTCGACGATGCTTTTGTATTCCTGCTCCACCGCGTCGATAAATTTTTGGCCTTCGCCCTTGACCAGCATCTTGATGCGCGCTTTCCATTTGTTGTCGCGCCGGCCGTAGCTGTTGTAGGTGCGCACCACGGCTTCGATGTAGTTGAGCAATTGGTCCCACGGCAAAAATTCGCGCACCACGCTGCCAATGATCGGGGTGCGGCCCATGCCGCCTCCCACACGCATGGTGAAGCCTACGCTCCCGTCATCTGCCACCCGCGCTTGCAAACCAATGTCGTACCAGCCGATGGCGGCGCGGTCTTCCTCGGCGCCATTGAACGCGATCTTGAATTTGCGCGGCAGGTACGAAAACTCGGGGTGCAGCGAGCTCCACTGACGGGTGATTTCGGCAAACGGGCGGGTGTCGACGATGCCGTCTTCAGCAATGCCTTCATAGGCATCGCAGGTGATGTTGCGAATGTCGTTTCCGCTGGTCTGGATACCGTGCATGCTGACACTGGCCAGCAGGTCCATCACGTCGGCGGCGCGCGTGATCGGAATCCAGTTGAACTGCACATTGGTGCGCGTGGTGAAGTGCCCGTAGCCGTAGCTCAGGGGAGGTGCGGCCAATGTTGCGCCAGGCTGCGCATCTTGCAGCGCGTTTTGCGTGGCCTGGGCCTCGGCCAGCAAAGCTGGATCGGGCTTGTCGTACTCCTTGGCAATGTGGGCCAGCGTGTGCAGCTGCTCGCTGCTGATTTCGCCATAAGGCACGGCGATGCGGGCCATGGGGGCATAGCGCTGGATGTACCAGCCGTTTTGCAGACGCAGTGGCAGGAACTGCTCTTCCGTGAGCTCACCACGCTGCCAGCGCTCCAGTTGATCTCTGAACTGCTCAGCGCGGAGCTTGACAAATGTCTTGTCGAAGTCGGTGTATTGGTACATGGAAAAAAGAACTCAACAATCAAATCAAAACCAGCTTGACGCCCGCAAAGGCCAGCAGCAGCGAGAGAGCGGAGCGCACCAGCCGCTCGGGTGTGCGCGTGACCAGGCGCGATCCCAGCCAGATGCCTGGCAGCGACCCCGCCAGCAGCTGCGCCAGCAGGGGCCAATCGACTGAGCCAAGCGATGCATGGCCAAGGCCTGCCACCAGCGTGAGTGGCACTGCGTAGGCGATGTCGGCCGCCACGATGCGTGGCAACGGAAGGTGGGGAAAGACCAGCAGTAGCACCGTGACGCCAATGGCGCCAGCGCCTACCGATGTGAACGTCACCATGGCCCCAATCAGCGCGCCCAGCAACACGGGCAGGCTCCAGTGACGCGGTTGCGTTGCCAAGCTGCCGCTGTTCAATCGTGCTTGTGCGGCGGCAGCCTGCTGGCGCGAAGAGAACGCCACCACTTTGTAGAGCATGGCTGCGGCGGTGAAAAGCAGCGCCACACCCAGGGTGTTGGTCATGAGGTGCTGAACGCGCTCCGTCGCCGGGCCTAGCCGCGCCAGCAGCCACAACGCACCCAGCGCCGCGGGAATGCTGCCCGCGCACAGCAAACCCACCACACGCCACGGAACCAGGCGCTGACGCGCCATGCTCACGGTGCCGCCCATCTTGGTAAAGGCAGCGAACAGCAGATCGGTGCCTATCGCCAAGTACGGCTTGACACCAAAAAAGAAGATCAACACCGGCGTCATCAAAGACCCGCCGCCGACCCCCGTGAGGCCCACGATGAAGCCGACCAAAAAGCCAGCAAG
>JBBSRE010000470.1:0-2203 GCA_038243365.1 Burkholderiales bacterium
ACAGGGCGAAATAGGGTCCTAGGCCGCCGTCTACTGGGTCTGTGCTTCCTTCGCCTTCGCCGCTGCAATGCGGTCCGTCATGGATTCGTGCACCAGTTGGGGCGTGGTCGATCCCGGAGGCAAGGGTTCCACCGTCACGCGCACCTCAAGCGTGTGGCCTGCGCCGCCGTGCAGCACACCGCGCATGGGCGAGACGTCTGAAAAATCACGGCCGATGGCGAGTGTCACATAGTCTTCGCCGGCGCATCGGCCATTGGTCGGGTCAAAGTCTATCCACTGGCCCGCACGGGATGAGTCGGGCGAATCAACATCCGGGAACCAGGCCGAGATCCAGGCGTGAGAAGCGTCGGCGCCGACCAAGCGGGGCTGGCCTGCTGGCGGGTGCGTCAGCAAGTATCCGCTGACATAGCGCGCGGGCAAACCCATGCCGCGCAGGCAGGCGATCATGATGTGGGCAAAGTCCTGGCACACGCCGCGCCGCTGCGCCAGTGCCTGCACAGCTGGCGTGTTGACTTCAGTGCTTTCCCCGTCGTACGTGAACTCGTTGAAGATGCGCAGGTTCAGCTCTGAGACAGCATCGAAAGCACTGCGGCCCGCGTGGAAACTGGCGCGCGCATAGGCGTCGATGGTGTCGTCCTGTGGCACGTAAGGCGACGAGAAACCGAACGCCGAGGCGCTGTCGTAATCCGCGCCGGCGCGGTAGCGAAAGCGCTCTCGCACCGGCTCCCATCCCACCTGAAGCGTGGCCGGCGTGGGCGCCAGCGGCACCTGCGTTTGGACCAGGCTGCGTGCGCAGACCAGCAGGGATTCGTGGCGAGCACCGAGTTCAAAGAAGCTGCGGGTGTTGCCGTGCAGATCAAGCGATTCGGTCTGGTTGGCGGGCGCCGGCTCCACGCTTAGATCGTGCGATAGCAGTTGCTGGGTGTCGGTGTTTCTAGGCTTGAGGTGCACCATGTGCTGCGCCGTCTCGACAGCAGGGCTGTAGTCGTAGTGGGTTTCGTGGGTGACGTGAAGCAACATGGGAGTTTGGAAAATTACAGGCCTGAAAGGGCGACGTCTGGGCCCAGCCGCAAGCCGTTTACGCGCCTACGGATTGCTGCGATTCAAAGGTGTGAGTGAAGTACCGCGCGCTGATGCTGCTAGCGACTTCGTAAGCCGATGCTTCGGACTCTTGCAGCAGCTTCGCCAACACAGGGTAGTGCACCTCGGTACCCGGTTCGCAGAGCGCCTCAAGGTGCCATGTGTGGGTATCGAGAAGGGGCTGGGTCAGATCGACCTGGTCGCCAGTGCCGGCGCCGGGCAATCGGTGCATGCGCTTGCTAAGCGCGTGCGTCACCCACGACAGGGAACGCGGGTTGTCGTGATCCAACACCAGCAAGTCGACCATGGCCGCAGCGTCGCGCCGTTGCTGGTAGCGGGCATGGAAGGTGATAGTGCTGTCAAACAACGCCAAAACGGCTTCAAAACCGGCAACGCTGTGCACTGAACCGCTTTCGAAAGCGCTGGCCAATGCGTAGGTCAGAAAACTTAAACGTTCCAGATGCCGGCCAATGGAGAGGAGCTGCCACGCTTCGTCGCGGGTCATGTGGTCGGTCTGGGCGCCGGTCATGGCTGCCAAAGCTCCAGCAGCAGATTCCAGCATGAGCTGCGCCGCAACGGCGGAATAGCGCGCCTCGCCGCTCGCAGCGGCCATTTCAGCACTGCTTTGCAGGAAGTCTGCTTCGGCGTGCTCGATTTCGTTCCAGTGGTCGGGCGACATGCGCTCGCGCACTGCCGCCGCCGCATGCCGGATGCTTTGCAAATTGGAACCCACGCTGGCTTGGTCTTCAACGTCGCCCATGCTGGCAATCAAGGCCCGCTCAAACACGCGGCGTGATTGCGGGGCCGTGGGCACCTCGTCGCTGACCAACGCATTGCGTAGCGCCAGCCGGTGCAGCCAGGTCAGTAGCGGGGGTGAGTTGGCATCGTCGCCGGCTAGCAGGTTGAGCGTCAGGCGCGCCAAGCGCACCGAATTGTCGGCCCGTTCGGTGTAGCGGCCGAGCCAAAACATGTTTTCGGCGGCGCGGCTGGTGACGGGTGCGCGGTAGCGTTCTATGGTGGCGCGTGAGGCCAGTGGCGGCAAGCGTGAGCTGCGGTCGACATTGCCCAGCGAATGCACCCAGACGTCAGCGCTACCGCCGCCGCTTTGCATGGATGCGATTTG
>JBBSRE010000471.1:0-2187 GCA_038243365.1 Burkholderiales bacterium
ATCGCCATGCGCACCTGGCCCAGCTGCTCGACCCCGGCTTCGCGCAGCTGGGAGTTCAGCTCGCCACGGGACACGCGTTCTCTCTTGAGGGCCTTCTCTACCACCTGACCCGCTTCCACCAGCACCGTCGGCTCCGACTCCAGCAGTTTCTGGAAGCCTTCAAAGCGGGCCTCGATCTTGGCCACCAGCGCACCGATCAGCACCAGCAAAGCCACCACCAACGCGGCGTAGGTCAGGGGCACTTCGGGGTAGAACATCACGTCACCGGTGGCAGAGCCCAGCGCGATGATGACCAGGAATTCCAATGGGCTCATCTGGCTGCGCCCCCGCTTGCCCATCACTTGCATCATCAACAGCGCGAAGAAGTAGATGCACACGACGCGGAGCACGATCTCCAACAAAAACCCCGCGGGCGGCTCGCCCATGAAGAGCCTGAGCCAATCGAAGGGAACAACCGATTTATCCATGGAGCCATCCTGCCAAACAGTGGTTGATCAAAAAGGGGAGGTGCCGGCGCGCATTGACCGGCGACGCAGAGTTTCTCTGAGGTGGCGTTTGCTGCCTGTCGGTGCGCACCGCAAGCTGTACCGTTTCGATGACGAGCGGAGGCTAGCGGGCGCTACTCTATCGATAGCTGATTGCGCATACAGCGGAAGCGTTAGAGGCATATTTGACTCCGGATTTTTTGCGTTTTAACCAGCTTCCGCGTTGGGTGGTGCTCGTCTTTTGCGGAAATGCGCACCCATGCGCACCCAATAGCGTCCATGAGCACTCACCAGTGTTTTCCCATTGCCTGATTCCGGCTATCGTCGTGACCATTAACAGGAGAGGACGCGCGATGGAAACAACAGCGCACGATGTCGTAGTCGTCGGCGGCGGTTTGGCCGGCATCGTCACCGCTCTGGAATGCCTGCGCGCCGGCCGGTCGGTCGTGCTGGTAGACCGCGACACGCCGGAGCGTTTCGGCGGCCTCGCCCTGTGGGCTTTTGGTGGCATGGCGCTCGTGGGCACACCTTTGCAGGCGCGCATGAAGATTGCCGATTCACCGGAGCGCGCCTTGGCCGACTGGCTGCGGTTTGGCGAACTGGGCGAGTGCGATGTGTGGCCGCGCCAATGGGCCGAGCATTACGTGCAAAGGTCGCGCAGCGACGTGCACGATTGGCTGCTGGCCGAGGGCGTGAAGTTCATGCCCGCCGTGAACTGGGTGGAGCGCGGCATGAACGGCGACGGCAACTCCGTGCCGCGCTACCACGTGGTGTGGGGCACAGCGCGCGAACTCACACGCCGCATGATTTCTGCGCTGCAGCAGGCAGCCAGCACGGGGAGTACGGCGGGCCGCCTCACGCTACTGCACCGCCACCGCGTGACTGCGCTGGAGCACAGCGCCGGCCAGGTCTCGGGCGCTGTGGCCATCGATGAAGACACGGGGCGAGAGGTGCGGCTTTGCGCGCCCGTGGTGGTGCTGGCCATGGGCGGCATCAATGGCAGCCACCAGGAGGCGCGTGCCCACTGGCCCAAGCACCGCCCCTGCCCCACGGCAATGCTCAACGGCGCGCACCCGAATGCCGACGGCCGGATGCACCACTGGGTGGCTGACGCCCTCGGCGGGCGCATCACCCATGCGGGCGAGATGTGGAACTACGCTGCCGGGTTCCCGCACCCGCAGCCGCATTTCGAGGGGCATGGGCTGTCGGCCATTCCCTGCAAATCTGCGCTGTGGCTGGACCACAGCGGCAAGCGCATAGGCACCGAGCCGCTGGTCACCGGCTTTGACACCCATTGGCTGTGCCAGCGCGTGGCAGCCCAGGAAAAGCCCTGGACCTGGCACCTGCTGAACTGGCGCATCGCGATCAAGGAATTTGCCATTTCCGGCGCCGAGCACAACCAGCGCATCCGCGACATGCAGTTTCCGGCGTTCCTCAAGGAAACCCTGCTCGGCAACCACCGCCTGATCAAGCAAATGGCGGCCGAGAGCCCGCATTTTCTGGTCGACGACACCCTGGCCGGCCTGGCCGCGAAGATGAACGCACTGACCGGCACCGCCGACGTGCAGCCCGAGGTGTTGCAGGCCACGGCCGACCGGTTCGACGCCAACTTTGCGGGCGGTTGCAAACTGCACAACGACGACCAGATCCGCCGCATTCAGCATGCCCGCCAATGGGGGCCCGACAAATTGCGCACCTGCGC
>JBBSRE010000472.1:0-2159 GCA_038243365.1 Burkholderiales bacterium
GATCCGGCTGCCATCAGATCGCGGCGCGACCTGAGGCGCGTGCACCGCGCCATGGGAACCTGCAGCGTTCTGACGCGGGAACTGCACGCCACGATGGGCAAACGCGCCGTCCACGGTTCGCCACTGCGTGTGCTGGAACTTGGCGCAGGCGACGGGAGCTTGATGCTTCGTGTGGCGCGTTCGCTGAATTCGTTGAAGCTCCAGTGGCCCCCCGTTGAACTCACGCTTCTCGATCAGGTGGATCTGCTCGATTCGACAACCCGATCCGCCTATGAGGCCACCGGCTGGACAGCCACCGCCAAGGTCATGAATGCGCTCGACTGGGCCCGCAACGAGGGCGATCAAGGCACAACGCTGCGAGGCGAGCAACACGAGTGGGATCTGATCGTCGCGAATCTTTTTCTGCATCATTTCCAGTCAGCAGACTTGCAGGTGTTGTTGTCTGCCATTGCGCGCAGCAACAGCGTCTTCGTGGCATGCGAGCCACGACGATCTGCGCTTGCACTTGCAGGCAGTCATTGCGTCGGTGCGTTGGGCGCATCCCGCGTAACGCGGGCAGACGCGGTGACCAGCGTGCATGCGGGTTTTACTGACGATGAGCTGAGTGCGCTCTGGGTGCCCGGCGACAGGTGGGTGCTCAATGAGCGGCGCGCAGGCCTGTTCAGCCATTGTTTTACGGCCCAGCGCATTGCTCCTGCCGACGTGGGCTGATCGGTGCAAACCCGGTACGACGTGATCATCGTTGGCGCAGGACCCGCCGGGGCAACCGCCGCGACGCTGCTGGCGCGCGCTGGATGGTCGGTGGCCTTGATCGAAAAGCAGGATTTCCCCCGGCGCAAGGTGTGCGGTGAATGCATTGCCGCCAGTAACCTGCCGCTGCTTCAGGCGATCGGCATAGATGCCTCAAGATTTGACGCCACTGCAGGTGCTCCCCTGCGCCAGGTGGCAGTGCTGCAAGGCACCCAAAAAGTGGTATTCGATATTCCTCCGGCGCACCCCGCTGGCATGGAGTGGGGCCGTGCGCTCGGCCGCGAAACGCTCGATACCTGGTTGATCGATTTGGCTCGCGATGCTGGCGCAACCGTATGGCAGCCGTGGGCCGTCGATTCGCTTGACGGTGAACCGGGGGCTTTTCGCTGCGCGCTTCGTAGCACGCAAACGTCGCAATGCGCTACCTTCACAGCCCCGGTGGCCATCATGGCCAATGGCTCTTGGGAGCCGCTGCCCGCGCAGCGTGCGCAGCGCCGCACGGAGCGCCGTCCGAGCGACCTGTTTGCCTTCAAGGCCAACTTTCGTGAGGGCAGCTTGCCGACCGGGCTGTTGCCGGTGCTGTCGTTCCCAGGAGGCTACGGCGGCATGGTTGTCGCCGATGCCGGTGCAATGACGCTCGCATGCTGCGTGCGAGCCGACCGCCTGGAGGAGCTGAGACGTGCTTCGCCAGGTGTCTCTGCAGGGGAGGTGGTAGAGGCCATGTTGAGACGGGAGTGCGTGGGTGTTGACGAGGCGCTGACCACGGCCGTTCTCAAAGATGCGTGGATGGCCTCGGGCCCCCTGCACCCTGGCGTGCGTTTGCGCGGTGACGATTTGATTTTCCGGATTGGCAATGCCGCAGCGGAAGCGCATCCCATCATTGGCGAAGGCATGAGCATGGCGATGCAATCTGCATGGCTGCTCTGCTCGCAACTGCTGGCGCATGGGCCAAACGTCACCCGCGCGGTGCCGCCTCATGGCACAGCCTCGGAAGCCGCGCGTTGGCAGCGGAAAATCGCACGCCGTTATGCCGCGATGTGGCGCCGCAAGTTCGCTCTGCGGCTGCGTTTGGCCGCGGTGCTTGCGCATGCCGCCATGCGGCCGCGTTGGTCCGGGCCGCTGTTGCGGGCAGGCCAGCTCTGGCCGTCCGGCCTGAGCCGTGGCGTGACATGGTGCGGCAAAACCCACACGGTGCCCGATGCAGACACCATCGCGCGCCTCGCTGCGCACGGCGGCGGGCATCCACCCGGCGTGGTTCTGGTGCCAGCGCGCCCCGACCGCTCGCCTTCCTGACATGTTTTATCCAAAGGACCCTATGCCCTCGACATTCGAACGTTTGCGCGACATCTTGGTGAGGGACTACAGCGTGGAGCCCGGCACAATCACGCTGAACGCGGGGTTTGAAAGCC
>JBBSRE010000473.1:0-2118 GCA_038243365.1 Burkholderiales bacterium
GTGCTGTACGGCGAACACGACGCCGCGGTCAGCCCCGATTTCGTCACCGCCGCTTTCCCGCCGCTCTACCCGCACGCGCAACTCGAAATGCTCGCCAACAGCGGTCACTACCCGATGCTCGAAACGCCGGCGTGGCTGGTGACGCTGATCGAAGCGTTCATCGCGGCGCCGAGCCGAGAGTGACGGCGTTGACGCTCGGTGCAGCGGCAACCCTGTGCCCCGCCACAAACGCCATGATTTATCTGCCTTCGTTCAGGCTGCAAGGGAGGAGTTGTCGATCACGAAGCGGTACTTCACATCACTTTTCAGCATGCGTTCGTAGGCTTCGTTGATGTCCTGAATGCGGATGGTTTCGATGTCTGAGGTGATGCCATGCTGCGCGCAGAAGTCGAGCATCTCCTGCGTCTCGGCAATACCGCCGATGAGCGAACCGGCCACGGCCTGGCGATTCAAGATCAGTTGCACCGAGTTCACCGCCGGCTCCAGCTTGCCAAGGTAGCCGACAAGCACCAGCGTGCCGCCGTTGGCCAGGGCGGGCATATACGGGTTCACATCGTGCACGGAGGGCACGGTGTCGATGATCAGATCAAAGGTGTTGGCGGCGGCTTTCATTTGCGCCGCGTCTGTGGAGAGCACGACCTTGTGCGCGCCCAGGCGCATGGCGTCGGCTTCCTTGCCGGGGGAGCGGGTGAACAAGGTCACGTCAGCGCCCATGGCACGCGCCAGTTTCAAACCCATGTGGCCCAGGCCACCCAGGCCCACCACGGCGACCTTGCTACCTGGGCCCACATTCCAGTGGCGCAGCGGCGAATAGGTGGTGATGCCCGCGCAGAGCAAGGGCGCGGCACCGGCAAGGTCCAGACCCTCGGGAATCTTGAGTACAAAGGCGTCGCTGACCACGACCTTTTCAGAGTAGCCGCCCTGGGTGCGAGTGCCGTCGTGCAGATCTTTGCTGTTGTAAGTGTCCACCCGCCCTTTCTCGCAATACTGTTCCCAGCCCTTGCCGCAGGCCTTGCAGCTGCGGCACGAGTCGACCATGCATCCAACCCCTACGCTGTCGCCGGCCTTGAATCGCGTGACCTCCGGGCCGACCTCGATCACACGGCCGATAATTTCGTGGCCCGGCACCAGCGGGTACTTGGCGCCGCCCCAGTCGTTGCGCACGCTGTGAATGTCGGAGTGGCAGACACCGCAGTGCAGGATTTCAATGGCCACGTCATCCGCGCGCAGGGCGCGGCGGTCAAAGTTAAAGAGGTCCAGACGGGCGGTGGGGGATTGCGAAGCGTAGGCGCGAACGGGTGTGGTCATGGGGCAGTATTCTTTGGTGCAGCGGCCAGGGCGCGCTGTGAGGTGAGTGGATGCCAGACAGATGTCATGGCGATCGCCTCGGGCCGGGATACGGCTGAGCGCAGCTCCAGTTTGATGCAGACCCTCGCGCCGCGGTTCTTCAGCAGCGATGCCCCGCTTTTGTTGCGGGCGATACGCGTGGGGGACGCCGAGAAGGCGACGGACGTGGTTGCGTTCTAGTTGGACGCTGGGCTAACGCAGCGCCAATGCGGGACGGGGTGGATGGCGCGAGCCTGGCGGGAAATGCTCTGTCGCAAGAGCGTTCATGCTCCAATCGACTCCCCTTCACCACCTTGCGCGTCGCCGACGACGAGGGATCGGTGCGGAACGGAGGAATACCTTATGAACCCCATCAAAATCGTCGCCATCGTCCTTATCGCGGCGGGCGCGCTCGGCCTGGCCTATGGCGGCTTCAGCTACACCCAAGACACCACGGTTGTGAAGCTGGGCTCGCTGGAGATCTCCGCAAAAGAGAAGAAGACGGTCAATGTGCCGTTGTGGGCGGGCCTGGGCGCCATCGTGATCGGCGGGCTCTTGCTCGTCGTGGGCGGCAAGAAGGGCTGAGTGGGCGAGGGTGGCAGCGGCATGCTGTGGCGCCTGCTGCCTCACTGTGGACCAAGTCGCGAATCAATATTCCATACCGGATCCTGCTGCGCGCTCGACAGACTTCACCTGGCACTGGAGCAAATGACTGGCGAGGGACGCGCAGAAAAAGTGAATCGTGAGGGCTGGTACTGGATACGCGTCACACAGACGGAATTGGCGGCGTTA
>JBBSRE010000474.1:0-2109 GCA_038243365.1 Burkholderiales bacterium
TACAGGGAGTACGTTGCGGTTCCTGTGCTCCGTCCGCCTAGCCTGACAGCCGCTCGCTACGCCCTTGAGGGCGGGGCGGAAAACCAGAACACCGAAGTCAGTTTGAGCGAAGTGCAGTACATAAATCTGACCTTGGCGGCGGGAGACATGGCGTGAAAAGAGAAACCCTGCGAGTTGATGCTGACGCCACGTTGGCCCTACGGGTCTTCGAGCCAGACGGGGCGCCGCGCGCCAGCGTCGTGATTGGCGCGGCGATGGGGGTGCGGCAGGATTTTTATGGGGCATTTGCTACCTGGCTGGCAGGGCAGGGGTTTCGCGTCACGACCTTTGATTACCGGGGTCACGGGTATTCGCTGCAGGGGCCGATGCGCTCGTCGCGCGCCACGTTATCTGATTGGGTAGGCGATTACGAGGCCGTCATCGCAGCGGCCAAAGCGCTATTGCCGGACGCGCCGCTTTATCTCATCGGTCACAGTCTGGGCGGACAGCTGCCGGGGCTGATGCGCGACACCAGCGCCATCGATGGCATGCTGGGCGTGGCGGCGGGCAGCGGCTATTGGCGCGACAACGCGCCGCGCCTCAAGCGCATGGTGCCTCTCTTCTGGGGGCTGATCGTGCCGGTGGCCACGCGGGTATGTGGATACTTCCCCGGTAAGCGCCTGCGCATGATTGGCGACTTGCCAGCGGGTGTCATTGGGCAGTGGCGGCGCTGGTGCCTGAACCCCCACTACAGCATGGGCGCAGAGGGCGTGGCAGCAGAGCGGAGCTATGCGGCAGTGCGGTTTCCCATTCTTTCGTATGCGCCCGACGACGACGAGCTAATGACACTGCGCGGCATCGAGCATTTGACTAGCTTCTACAGCCAGGCATTCACGCGTGTGGAGACCCTTTCGCCTCGGCAAGTCGGGGCCAAGCGCATCGGACACTTCGGCTTCTTTCGCAAGCAGTTCGAGGCGACGCTTTGGCCACGCGCGCTGGGAGAGCTGGCGGCGCTGAGCGGTGCGTCAGTCGCCCGCACGACCGATTGAGTTTGATTCTGTGGGCACACTTGCGGCATGAGTACTACGCACTTGCATCCGTTTGACGAAGCCCTGCAACTGCGCGCCGACGCGCCAGGGCATTACCTGGGCCAGGCACCCGCGCCTTACTGGAACATGGTCGGACCGTTTGGCGGGATCACCGCTGCTGCGATGCTGCGCGCGGTGTTGCAGCACCCCGACGTGCTAGGGGACCCACTCTCGCTGACGGTGAATTACGGCGGCGGCCTGGTGGCAGGCGAGTTTCAAATTCAGGCGGTGCCCGTGCGCACCAACCGCTCGACGCAGCACTGGACGCTGTCCATCCTGCAGGCTGGCGCCGATGGTGCGCCCGTAGTCACCACTACAGGAACCGCCGTCACCGCAGCGCGCCGCAACACTTGGAGCGTTGCCGACACGCCTGCCCCGGCGGTGCCGCGCCCCACCAAAGTGCCGGCCATGAAGCCGCCCGTGGCCGGCGTCGAGTGGCTTGATCGCTATGAAATGCGCCCGGTCACCGGCGCCATTCCGCATGTGTGGGATGGCGGCGGCGACCACAGCCTGTCGCAGTTGTGGATGCGCGACGCGCCGCCGCGTCCGCTCGACTTTTGCAGCCTGGCGGCCCTTGCCGATGTGTTCTACCCCCGCGTCTGGCTGCGCCGCGCGCGCCAGGTACCAGCGGGCACGGTGTCGATTACCGTGTATTTCCATGCGGGCCAAGACGACATTGCAGCAACGGGCGATGGCTACCTGCTGGGTCAGGCGCGTGCGCAAGAGTTTCGCAACGGCTTTTTCGACCAGACCGCACAGCTGTGGAACGAAGCGGGCACCTTGCTCGCCACCAGCCACCAGATCGTTTATTACAAGGAATAGGCCCAGCCTGTTTCTCAACCTGAACCCCTTATGACCGCCACCACTCAAGACATCCTCCAGCACACCGAAGCGGGTGTGTGCACGCTCACCTTCAACCGCGTGGGCAAAAAGAACTCCATCACCTCTGCCATGTATGCCGCGTTGGCCGACGCGCTGGAAGCTGCAGCGCAAGACGACAGCGTGCGCGCCGTCGTCTTTCAGGGCCATGCCACCGTGTTCA
>JBBSRE010000475.1:0-2097 GCA_038243365.1 Burkholderiales bacterium
CACCACGTCCAGCATCTTGCGCAAATAGCTCACGCCACCAGTGCCGCCGGTGCCGCGCTTGAAACCGATGATGCGTTCCACCGTGGTCACGTGGCGAAAGCGCCAGAGCCGGAATGCGTCTTCAAGGTCGGTCAGCTCTTCGCCGAGCTGGTACAGGTCCCAACGCTCGGACGGGTTGCGGTAGACCTCCAGCCAGGCCTGCTCGACACCCGGGTCGGCCACATAGGGCTGCGTCCAGTCGCGTTCCAGGTGGCTGGCGGGCACGGCAATGCCGCGGCGCGAGAGCAGGCGCAGGGCTTCGTCGTACAGCGATGGCGTCTCGTACGCCGCTTGCACTTGTGCCAGCCGATCGTCGTGATGCGCGTGGGGGCGCAGCATGGCGGCGTTCTTGTTGCCCAGCGCAAATTCTATGCAGCGGTACTGGTAACTTTGAAAGCCGCTGGACTCACCCAGGTAGGGACGAATCGCGGTGTATTCGGGCGGCGTCATGGTGGCCAGCACATCCCAGGCGTGCACCAGTTGCTCCAGGATCTTGGAGACGCGCGCCAGCATCTTGAAAGCAGCTGGCAGCTCATCTCGGGCGATGTGGCTGATAGCCGCGGTGAGCTCGTGCAGCATGAGCTTCATCCAGAGCTCGCTGGTCTGGTGCTGGATGATGAAGAGCAGTTCGTCATGCGCAGGCGACAAAGGCTTTTGCGCGCTCAGGATCGCGTCTAGCTGCAGGTAGTCGCCATAGCCCATGCGTTCACGGAAGTCGAGCTGGGCGCGCTCGGCGTGCACGATGGCTTCGGGCGAATCATCGGCTGTACCAGTGCCCCGCTCGGGCGGCGTGGCGGCGGAGGATTCAGAGAAAGGGCAATGGCTCATGTCAGGTCACCGCTTGGGTTTGATGGAACTGGGGTTGCTGCCATTCGCCGCTTTCCAGCACCTGGCGCAGGTGCTCCACGGCGTGCCAGACATCTTCGAACCCGACGTAGAGCGGCGTGAAGCCGAAACGCAGGATGTCCTTGTGCGGGCCAGTGCCGCCACCGCTTGCGTCAGTACTTCCGGCTCGAAAATCGCCAATCACGCCTCGGGCAATCAGGGCCTGAATGACAGCGTAGGCGCCACTGCCCTGTCCATTCACGCCCGCACCATGCTCGCGTGTCAAACACACCTGCGAGCCGCGCTGCGCATGGTCGCGAGGTGTCGCCAAGCCCAAGCCGTAACCGGCGCAGCGTGATTCCACCAGTGCAATGAACAGATCGGTCAGCACTAGCGATTTGCTGCGCAGCGCGGCCATGCCGCCGAATTCTGTGGCGGCATCGAACACATCGAGCCCGCACTCCAAGGCGGAGAGGCTGATGACCGGTTGCGTGCCGCACAAAAACTGGCGGATGCCCGGTGCTGCTCGGTAGTCCGGCGTAAAGGCGAACGGCGCCGCGTGGCCGAACCAGCCAGAAAGCGGCTGCAGAAACGGCACATCGTTGCGGCCACTGTGTCGCGGGTGGGCCCAGACAAAGGCCGGCGCGCCGGGCCCGCCGTTCAGGTATTTGTAGCCGCAACCTACGGCAAAGTCGGCGGCTGCACCGTGCAAGTCCACAGGCACTGCGCCGGCGCTGTGCGCCAGATCCCACACGCAGACGATGCCAGCCGCGTGCGCTGCTGCGGTGATGGCGGCCATGTCGTGCATGGCGCCCGTGCGGTAATT
The DNA here is from genome assembly GCA_038243365.1 of Burkholderiales bacterium. Taxonomy (GTDB): domain Bacteria; phylum Pseudomonadota; class Gammaproteobacteria; order Burkholderiales; family Burkholderiaceae_C; genus Simplicispira. The sequence goes on from JBBSRE010000475.1 coordinate 1,691, forward strand.
GACGTGGGTGAGCATGAGCACCGCCACGTCATCATTCAGGGCGGTGGTAATTTCTTCAGGTTCCAGCAGCACCAGTTCCAGGCCGTGCGCATGGCACAGGCCTTCGGCAATGTAGAGATCAGTGGGGAAATTGCTGCGCTCGCTGATGAGCTTGGTGCGACGCTTGCGCACCAAGCTGGCTTGTTGGTGCGCGTCGGCCTGCACCACATTCAAGGCAGCGCTGAGCACCTTGTACAGGTTGATCGACGTGGTGTCGGTGCATACCACTTCGCCCGGGCCGGCGCCGATCAACGGAGCCAGCTGGTCGCCCAGGCGCTGGGGCAGGTCTACCCAGCCCGCGTCGTTCCAGGAGCGGATCAGGCCGTGTGCCCACTCACGCTCCACCACGTCGGCCACGCGTGCGGCGG
>JBBSRE010000476.1:0-2096 GCA_038243365.1 Burkholderiales bacterium
GAGTTGCCGCGCGCCAGCAAACGGGTGCTGGCGCAGCAGCTCATCGCCCACATCGCCGAGCGATGTGCAGAAGGACGGGCAACCTTATGAAGGACGCCGTACTCGTGCAGCTGGGCATTACAGCTTGGCAAACACCGCGCCATGGCGATTTCGCTCGGTACGTTGAGCAGCTGACTGGCGGGCAGGCCCGCGTGACCTTGGACGAACCCGGCCGCGTGCCACGTTTCTCGGAGCGCGCTGCGCACGGTCCGCGCATGGATGGGAACGCTGCGCGCGTTGGCCGCCACCAGGCAGCACCGGCACGCGTCCCAGACGCTGCGGCTGGCAGCGCTTCGGGCGACGATTCGGGCGCTGCGCCGGGCGAGTTCACTGCGGTGCGCAGTTCTGTCTCCACCGTTCTCGGCGCGTTCCGATGGGGGCTTTTTCTCATTACCGTGGTGCAACTTGGGCTGCTGATCGTGCTCAGCCTGGGGTCCATCGTTGGATTCGGCGCAAGCCTGCTCGTGTGGTGGCTGGTGGGCCGCGTGAAGAGTTGGGTCGACAGCGCAGGCAGTGAAACGGGCTCGCGCGAGGCCACGCTGGCCAAGCTTCGACGCGAACTCAAGGCGCGCGCCGACGAGAACAGGCTGCAGGAGCCGCGCTCATGAACATCAACATCAAGGTGCTGGATGCTCGCATGGCCGACTTCCTGCCCGCGTATGCAACCGCCGGGAGTGCAGGGCTTGATCTGCGCGCGTGCCTGGTAGATCCCCTCACGCTCGCGCCGGGTGCCTGCGAGCTGATCGGTACTGGATTGGCCATCCATCTGGCTGACGCCGGATATGCCGCGCTCATCCTTCCGCGCTCTGGTTTAGGTCATCGACACGGCATTGTGCTTGGCAACTTGGTGGGCTTGATCGACAGCGACTATCAGGGTGAACTCAAGATCAGTGCCTGGAATCGAAGCGCGGAGCCTTACGTGGTCTCGCCCTTGGACCGCCTCGCACAGCTGATCGTTGTGCCCGTCGTTCAGGCTAGCTTCACCGTGGTGGAGTCTTTTGCACAGTCAGAACGAGGTAGCCGCGGCTACGGGTCCACCGGGAAGCAATGAAGGGTGTGAGGGGTTGCGGCGCCCCAGCGCGTGCCAGCGTCTTGTCGGACAAGGCCGATGCTGCTCGGGCGCCAGCGCCTACCGCAGTCTCCCGCAGCGCCCTTCATAGGGAGACGGTTGATTCGCATCCAATGACGGTTCAAGGCGCCGGCCCATGCCGGCACCACGCTTACCAACAAAAGGAAATCGACATGACATTGCATTCTTTCAAACGCCTGAGCCTTACCGCTTCGGGTGCGTTGCTGGCGGCCAGCCTTGTAGCCTGCGCAGCGCCTGGGAATAACTACCCAGCCAACAACAGCTACCCCAGTAACAACTCTGCGCAAGGGGCTTACTCTCAGCAGCAGTCCGGCACGGAATACGGCCGCGTCGCCAATATCTACGAACATCGTGAACAGCGCTCAGGGCGTACATCCGGTGCCGGCGCAGTGCTAGGCGCGGTAGTCGGCGGCGTGCTGGGCAATCAAGTAGGCGGCGGCAGCGGTCGGGTGGCTGCAACCGCCATTGGGGCTGTCGGCGGCGCCGTGGCCGGTAATGCCATTGAAGGACGCAATGGCAACAACAACGACGGCCGCGTGGATGGCTACCGCGTCGTCATCTCGCTTGACCAAGGCGGACAGCGCGACTATGACGTAAGCAACACGGGAGACCTTCGGGTGGGTGACCGCGTGCGGCTGTACAACGGGCAGATCTCGCGCTATTGAAACAGCGGTGATAGAAGCAGCGGTACAAATTAGTAAAGCCGGGTGAGGTTGTGGCTCATGCCATGCATGGCTCACTCCTAGCGGACAGCATTGGCATCAGGCAACTTGCCAGGCTCGTCTCCCGTTGGATAGAGCCACTCCCTCGCGGCGCCGTTGCAGGTGCCACATCACTCCCGGTTCGCCAGCCGACCGGCTCACGTCGCGCACGCAGTCAACCGATTGCGCTCGCGCCGTGGGACCTGGGTGACCGTTCAATGGGTCTCACCAGGGTGCGTAGGTGAGGCTTCTATTCGAAAAAACCC
>JBBSRE010000477.1:0-2091 GCA_038243365.1 Burkholderiales bacterium
GCTCAAGAAAGAGCAGCTCTCCGATGAAGGCTACGCCCAGATGATCGCCGTCACCACCAAACTCAACACGCCCGGCCCAGACCTGGCAGCGATGGATGGCGTGCACGCGCTAACCGACGTCACCGGCTTCGGGCTCGCCGGCCACGTGCTGGAACTCGCGCGCGGTGCCAAAGCCAATGTGGCGATTGACTGGGCACATGTACCTCTGCTGCTCGGCGTGCGTGCGCTGGCAGAGCAGGGCATGGTCACTGGCGCATCGGCTCGCAACTGGGACGGATATGGCGCTGCCATCGATTTGCCCGCGGGATTTTCAGAAATCGACCGCGCTTTGCTGACCGATCCGCAGACCAGTGGTGGACTCCTGGTGTCGTGCGCGCCAGAGGCCGTGGTCGACGTGCTGGCAGTGTTCACGCGCCACGGCTTCGATGCCGCCGCTGACGTGGGCGAAATCGTTGCTGGTGGCCAGGGTAGGCTTCTCGTGCGCTGAGCTTGTAAATTTTTGGTCAAATTGGCCTCTAGCGCTTATCCAGTAAGCGCTAGCAGCTATCATATTTGATAGCTTTGAGTTGGCCCAGCGCTTCCTTCTCCTTTTGGCAAGCGTGGCCACCCGGGCATCCCCTGCCCCATGACTTCGCCTCAGCTTGATCTTCATGAATCGACCTATTCCTGCACCATTCCCCGGCTTCGAGCCAGAATTCGCCGAAGCACTCAAGCAGATCTTTGAAGAAAAAATTGTCTTCAACCAAGTGCTCGGCCTCAAGGTCCTGGAGATCCTGCCCGACGGCGCAGTGGGCCGCATCGACATGAAGCCGGAGTTGGTCGGCCATTACCTTCACAACCGGCTGCACGGAGGTGCCATCAGCGCAGGTCTGGACGCGATGGGAGGGCTGGCCGCGATGGCTGCGCTTGGAGCCAGACACATGGACGAACCGCCCATGGAGCGCCTGAAGCGGTTTGCGCGTCTGGGCACCATCGACCTGCGTGTGGACTACCTGCGGCCCGGCATCGGCACACATTTCGAGCTGCGCGCCAAGGTGCTGCGACTGGGCTCGCGCGTCGCCAACATCCGCATGGAGTTCCTGGGCCCGGATGGCGCACTGATGGCCACCGGCGCCGCTGCCTACATCGTGTCTTGATTCCGTGGCGCTGCACACGTCGTAACCCCGTGTGTGGGCATGCAATGCCTGCAAGCGCATGCAAGTTATGAACCGTTTGCTTACGCCTTTTGCGCGAGGTCGCAGGCAAACCTGTAGTCGCATTCCTACGATGACCAATTACCAACAAGGAGGCCCGATGGCTGTGCAAACCCCGTTCTTTGGCAAACGTGAACCCGAAACCTTTCAGCCGCGTCAAACCGCGATGCCCGCTGCGACCCCGGCATCGCCTGCACACGCTCCCGCCGCAGTCATGCCGGGTGGCAACGCAGCCGCTTCATCCGCTTCAGACAGCGCCGGCAGCAAACTGACCGTCGGGCCCAACATCAAGCTCAAGGGCGTGGAAATCACGGATTGCGACACGCTTGTCGTCGAGGGAACCGTGGAAGCCACCATGGATTCGCGCGTCATCCAGATTTCCGAGGAAGGCGCTTTCCGCGGCTCGGCTGAAATCGACATCGCTGAAATTCGCGGCACCTTTGAGGGGACGTTGACGGTGCGCCAGAAGCTGGTGATCTTTGCCACCGGCAAGGTCAGCGGCAAGATTCGATACGGCAAACTGGTGGTGGAGGAGGGCGGGCAATTGTCTGGCGAAATCGAGGTCGGCACCGGTCCGCGGTCCAAGGCTTCAGTCGACGCTGCCTCTGGCAGCAAGCCCCGAATGGTCGAATCCGCGAGCGCAACTGCCGCAGCCTGAACGGCCCGCTGACGGCGGTGGGTTCGAGGAGGGCTGGCGGTACCGGGCCGCTTGGCGCGGGGTGGTGCTTCTCGCTCCCCCTGCCTGTGAAGAGCCACCCAAATGGTCCAGCCGACACGCCCACAACCTGGACCACGCGTACTTTCCCTGCACCTAAGTGTCCACAGGCTTGGTAATTAAAGAAAGCAACCGCTTGCTTTAATCGTGCCGCGTTGCTATGGTGCGTGCATGCCTAAAGCC
>JBBSRE010000478.1:0-2063 GCA_038243365.1 Burkholderiales bacterium
AGAGAAGCTGGACCTTGGCAAGCTCAAGATGCCCGCCTACATCTACGGCTCGCGGGAAGACCACATCGTAACGATCGGAGCGGCGTACGCCAGCACCCAGGTGCTCAAGGGCAAAAAGCGCTTCGTGATGGGCGCCTCGGGTCATATCGCAGGCGTCATCAATCCGCCGGCGGCCAACAAGCGCATGCACTGGATCAGGGACGATGGGAAGTTACCCGTCACGATGGATGCGTGGCTGGAGGGTGCCACTGACCACAAGGGAAGCTGGTGGACCGACTGGTCTGACTGGCTGGCCGGTCACGCTGGCAAGCAAGTCGCCGCCCCCAAGCACTACGGCAAGGGCGCCAAATTCAAGGTCATCGAACCCGCTCCGGGCCGCTACGTGAAAGAGAAGGCCTGAGTGACGCGGCAACCCCCTGTGGCGCTTCGCGCCTTTCCTCTTCCTTCGCAGGGCTGCGCACTGCGGGAAGGGGACGCCGCCAGTGCCGCAGGTCGACCCTTGCATGGCGGCTGCTGGTATCGCAAGCGCCCGAGCTGTACATCGTTTTTGTCACGATGGGCCACTTTTCAACCTGCTAACAGCACTTCAAATTAAGGAAAAACCATGGAAGACATCGTCATCGTTTCAGCCACCCGCACCGCCGTGGGCAAGTTTGGCGGCGCGCTTGCCAAGACGCCTGCGACCGAGCTGGGCGGCATCGTCATCAAAGAAGCCATTTCCCGCGCAGGCGTGGGCCTGGACCAGATCGGTGAGGTCATCATGGGCCAGGTGCTGACGGCGGGTGTCGGCCAGAACCCGGCACGCCAGGCGCTGATGAAGGCAGGGGTAGCGAAGGAGACCCCTGGGCTCACGATCAATGCGGTGTGCGGCTCTGGTCTCAAGGCAGTGATGCTGGCAGCGCAGGCGGTGGCCACCGGCGACAGCGAAATCGTGGTCGCCGGCGGGCAAGAGAACATGAGCCTTTCGCCGCACGTGCTGAACGGCTCGCGAGACGGCCAGCGCATGGGCGACTGGAAACTGGTCGACACCATGATCGTCGACGGGTTGTGGGACGTGTACAACCAGATCCACATGGGCATCACCGCAGAAAACGTGGCCAAACAGTACGGCATCAGTCGCGACATGCAGGACGCCCTGGCGCTCGCCAGCCAGCAAAAAGCCGCTGCCGCGCAGGACGCTGGCCGCTTCGCCGATGAAATCGTCGAGGTCAGCATTCCGCAGCGCAAGGGCGACCCTGTGGTGTTCAATGCCGACGAATATTTGAACCGAAAGTCCACTGCCGATGCACTTGCCGGCCTTCGCCCCGCGTTTGACAAAGCTGGCAGCGTGACCGCCGGCAATGCATCGGGACTGAATGATGGCGCTGCGGCTGTGGTGGTGATGAGTGCCAAGAAGGCGGCGTCGCTGGGTCTCACACCGCTGGCGCGCATTGTTTCCTATGGCACCAGCGGGCTCGATCCCTCCATCATGGGCATGGGGCCGGTGTCTGCAACCCGCAAAGCGCTGCAGCGTGCCGGCTGGAGCACCGACGACATCGATCTGTTCGAGCTGAATGAAGCATTCGGCGCACAGGCATGCGCCGTGAACAAAGAACTAGCCATAGACCCTGCCAAGGTCAACGTCAACGGCGGCGCGATTGCCATTGGTCACCCCATCGGTGCGTCTGGCTGCCGCATATTGGTTACGCTACTGCACGAAATGCAACGCCGGGATGCCAAGAAAGGACTTGCGGCGCTGTGCATTGGTGGCGGTATGGGCGTGGCCATGGCGCTGGAGCGATGAGCCTGTTGCCAGCTCAGAAGGGGTTTGTCCCCTAAGGACGGGCGGAAGCCGCATACCAGAGCCGCATACCAGAGCCGCATATGCGGCTCTTTTTTTATCCAATGGCGCGGCTTGACAAGCTGGACGAAAACGCATTTCAGCTCCGTCGCATGGCGCTCGAAGTGTCTGCGGTCCGACGGTGAGCGATGCCAAGCATCCCGTGCGCCGCTCCGAGGATTTGCCGGCTCAATGGTTTGCGTACTGCTATGTAATTCTTCGCTGCGCGCGGCGCGCGGCTCGC
>JBBSRE010000479.1:0-2044 GCA_038243365.1 Burkholderiales bacterium
GAGTAACCTGCTAGGCAATGCCATGCGCCACGGCAGTTCCGAGCGTCCCATCACGGTGGATCTTGACGGCTCGAGTCACGATTCGGTGCGGATCGCCATCGCCAATGGGGGGTGCATTCCGCCTGACCTGCTGCCCACGTTGTTCGAGCCATTTCGCAGCACCACCAGCAGGGGCGGGCGTGAAGACGGCTTGGGACTGGGGCTTTTCATCGTCCGGCAGATCGTGCTGGGGCATGGCGGCACCATTGCCGTGGAGAGCGCAGATGGACGCACCGCGTTTCACATCGAGTTGCCACGCGCCACTGTGCTGGCGCCGCCAGCAGCCGCCGAAAGCTGAACGAGGAGACGGAAAAGATCAGCACCGGCGGAAGGCCACGGCGCCGACCCATGGTGACGGCGCGTGAGGCGCCGGCCTACTAGCCTCTCAACCGCGCCAGAAAGTGGGTTGCACCGATCAGGCGCTCGGCAGCGCAGGCGCAGCCGCCAGCACCAGTGCCTGCGAGATATGCGCGAGCAGGTTGTCGAGCTCCTCGATCTCGAAGGGCTTGCGCAGTGTGCGCACATGGGGTCCCCAGGCCTCGGCATGAGCGCCGAGCTCGTAGCCGGAGCACAGCACCACCCAGCGTTCGCGATTTTCGGCCAACAGTTTCTTGGCCAGCTCGGTGCCGGAGATGCCAGGCAGGCTGACATCGGTCACCACGACGTCGAACCGAGAACTGCTGTCCAGCTCAAGCGCTTGCTCAGCAGTCTCGCAAGGCACGATGGTGCGGCCGTCGGCCTCCATCAGCATGCCAATGGTTTCGCGCAACTCCTGGTTGTCTTCTACGTACAAGATTCGCATCGTTTGCGCAAAGTCGTTACGCGCACGTGGCGCGGGTGAATGAAGCCGGGCATCATCGCAAGCTTTTCCGCGTGAACCCTGTAGGACAGGGCCGAAATACACCTACCGCGTCGGCACGCGCGAGCAGGCAGGCAGGCAGGCATCGCGCTCCTTACGTCTCCAGCAGTGAGCGCAGCATCCAGGCGGCCTGCTCATGCACTGCAAGGCGTTGGGTCAGCAAGTCGGCCGTGGGCTCGTCGGAGGCTTTCTCCGCGGCCGGGAACATGCCGCGCGCGGTGCGGGCCACGCCTTCATGCCCGGCCACCAAGATGCGCACCATCTCCAGCGCCTGCGGCGGCGCAGCGGGCGCGTCCGGCAGGCTGGCGAGCTTGCTGAACTGTGCGTACGAGCCAGGCGCTGTATGGCCCAGCGAGCGAATGCGCTCGGCAATCGGATCCACCGCGTTCCACAGCTCGGTGTACTGCGCCATGAACATCACGTGTAGCGTGTTGAACATGGGCCCGGTCACGTTCCAGTGGAAGTTGTGGGTGGTGAGGTACAGCGTGTAGGTGTCTGCCAGCAAATGCGACAAGCCGTCGGCAATCGCCGCCCGGTCCTTGTCGGAAATGCCGATATCGATGCGCGGCGCGCCCCGGACGGATGTCGACATCGCCAGCGCCGCCTTGTCGACTGCCTTTGCAGAAGACTTTTCGGTGGATTTTTTGGCAGTTTTTGCCCGGGATGTGGCCATACAGAAGCTCCTGAAAGTTGAGAACGACGCAGATACAACGCAGATGAGGGAGACCGACAACGGTGCACCGCATCCGCAGCGTTTTGACTATAGGGCAGTAGAGTCCTCCAAGCGGCCCCTGCGTCCCATACCCGTGGCTCTGTCAGGTCAGCCGCGTCACCCCTGGCAGCGTGCAGGCCACCACAGCGTTGCGCAGCGCCGCAATCGCTTCGTAGCGGGTGAAGCTGCGGCGCCAGACCAACACCACGCGTCGCGTAGGCGGCGGCGTACCGTCGGGTTCCAGAATCGGCAGGTAATGCAGGTGCGTCTCGTCGCCATGGCGGCGGCGTTGCAGCGTGGAGCTCGCCTTCGACTTCGCCAGCGCAGACTCGGGCACAGCCAGACGGGGCACCAGCGTCACCCCCATGCCGGCTGCCACCATGTGCTTGATGGTCTCCAGCGACGAGCCTTCGAAGCGCTTGTGAATGCCCTCA
>JBBSRE010000480.1:0-2033 GCA_038243365.1 Burkholderiales bacterium
ACAGGTTCAACGTGTGACCCAACTCATACACGAGATCGCCGACGCCGGAACACAGCAGGCCATCGGCATCTCGCAGGTGGGCGATGCGGTCTCACAGCTGGACCAAGTGACGCAACAGAATGCCGCGCTTGTGGAGGAAAGCGCCGCCGCCGCTGACACCCTGCAGCACCAAGCGGCAGCCCTCACCATGTCGGTGAGCGTATTTAAGCTGACGGAGGCGGCATACATCCACGAAGGCAATGTTTCTGTCACTACGCGCTATGAGGCACGGCCCTCTGGAGCGGCACGCAGCAGCCTTCAGGTGAAGGCTTCACGCCCGGGCACCCCCATCACGATCACTGCCCAAGCCAAGCGTCCAGCGATCCCCGCACCTCGCCCTGTGGGCGGCAGTGGATTCAAAGCCGCACACCAAGACAATTGGAAATCTTTCTAAAAGACCAGGCGCATGCGAATGGAGCGCGTTGCGCTACGCCGCTTCGAACTGCTCGATTAGCTTCGGACCAGAACGTGGCGCATGCACGGGCGCCGCAGACAGTTTCGCAAAACGTCCAAGCACGTGGCGCGTCCAGTAGCCGATGTCATAACGCTGCACTTGCGCCAGCATGCGGCCCATGCGCAGGCGCTTTTCCGGCTCGCTCATGGCGAGGGCTTCGTCCAGCGTCGCGTCAAGCGAGTTGCGGCTGAAGGGATTCACCAGAATGGCGTCTTCCAGCTCCCTGGCAGCACCCGAGAATTCCGACAGCACCAGCACACCGGGTTCGCCCTGCTTGGCCGCAATGAACTCCTTGGCCACCAAATTGAGGCCGTCTCGCAGCGGGGTGATCCACGCAATGTCAGCTGCGCGATAGGCACACACCACCTCTTCAAAAGCCAGCGGCGTGGTCGAGAGGTGAATAGGCAGCCAGTGCAGGCTGCCGAAATGCCCATTGATGCGACCTACCAGTTGCTCGATTTTTTGCTGCTCTGCGCGGTACACCTCCATGCCTTCTGCAGCGGCTACGGTCACCAGCAGCAGTTTGATGCGGCCGTGCAGGTCGGGTCGGCGCACTAGCAAACGCTCGAACGCTTCGAGCTGCTGACGGCCACCCTTGGCGTAATCCACCCGGCTGACCGAGACGACCAGCGTTTCGGTGTTCATGTCGCGGCGGATGCGCTCGGTGCGTTCCTTGCCCTCAGGCGAATTGACCGTCCTGGCGATGATGGCGGGAGCGGTACCAATGGGGCAGGTGTCGATGACGATACTGCGGCCGTCCACATCCAGCTGCACCGCCACCCTTGGCTCTGACAGCGCGCAGGCGCGGGTGATGATCGGCAAGCTGACGGGCGCATCGTGCCGCACCACGCCTTCGCGCAAGCTCTCGACCACCGCGCAGAAGTTCTGCGCAAAACGCGGCACGTGGAAGCCCACCAAGTCGCAAGACAACAGGCTGTCGATGATTTCGTCGCGCCAGGGCAGGATGTTGAACACATCCGGCGAGGGAAACTGGGTGTGGTGAAAAAACGCGATCTTCAGATCTGGCCGCATCTCGCGCACAAAGCCAGGCACCAGCCACAGGTTGTAGTCATGCACCCAGACCACGGCGCCGTGCTCAGCTTCCTGGCAGGCGGCTTCCGCAAAGCGGCGGTTGACGTCGCGAAAATCCGCCCATTGGATGTTTTCTGTGGAATACAACCAGGGGAACGAGTGGATCACCGGCCACAGCGCTTCCTTGGAAGTCACGTGATAGAACTGGTGGATCTTGCTGGCTTCCAGCGGCAGCCTCACCACGTCGTAGTCGCCAAAACTGTCGCTCACCGTGATGCGGCGCTCGAAATTTTGCGCCTTGTTGGCCGGAGCCTTTTTCTTCCAGGCCACCCACACGGCTTTGTCGACGTGACTGAAAAACCCTTTGATGGCAGGAATGATGCCGTTGGGGCTGCGCGGCTCCCGCAGCTGTACTTTTCCATCTTCCATCACCTCTTCGTAGGGTTGGCGGTGGTACACGACGACAAGTTCATTCTTAAGACCGCGCGTGGTGCTGATGTCGTTGGGA
>JBBSRE010000481.1:0-2001 GCA_038243365.1 Burkholderiales bacterium
CGTCCGCAATGACCGGTAATTCGGTTCTGCTCGGGTTGAGCATTGGACAAGTCAATGTGCCGGCAATATCACGCAACGCGACGGCTCTACTGGCCTTTTTGATTGGTCTGCTCGTGGGCGCGGTGGCTTTGCGCGGCCATCGTGGCAAGTCTGGCCGATCCCGCGCGATAACCCGAGCACTGATTCTCGAAACTGCACTGCTGGTCGCCTTTGCGGGAATGTGGCACATCGGCGGCGGTCCCGCGTCATCTGATTTGATGCTCTATGGGCTGATCACGCTGTCCGCGGCGGCGATGGGCTTGCAAAGTTCGATCGCACACCACATTGGGGTACCTGGGATGTCGACCACCTACTTTACCGGTACGCTCACGAACATTGTCAACGGTGTAGCCAATCCGGCGTCGCGGCGGCCATTGTCGAACTCGGTCAGACACCCGCGAGGGCGCACCGGCTGGCAAGCAGCGGCGTTTCTGAGCTATATTCTCGCCGCGGTCGTTACCGGCATGTTGGAGGCCCATCCTTTCTTCCTGCAGCTCCGTGACACAACGGCGATCGTTTTACCCGCAATTCCCGCTGTTGCCTTGATCGCAGTTTTATCGCTCACTTTTGTTCGCTGGTTTGATTAAATCGGATACAGACCTGATCTCGATTGGATACGTAGTCGGCCCTGCAAAATCCATTCCAACTGGGTGACGATATGCGTGTGGCGGCCTGGTGGCCGAGCCGATTGGCGGCACTGCGCGCTCGGAGGTTCGTCAGAATGCCATCGGTGCGCGGCTGCTGCCCGTTTGCGCTGTTCGATGCGCCATCGCTGGCAGCAGCGCCATTTGAAGCAGGCACAAAAAAGCCGGCCCGATGCCCAGCTTGGCAATGGCGCGCAGCAGCCAGCGCAGGTTGTAGCCCGCCGCGCAGCTGATCGTGTGCAGGGCATCGCCCAGAGAGCCCTTCAGCCAGCAACGGTCCATGCGGTGATCCGACTTCAGATGCCCGATCGCGGGCTCCACGGCCTGGCGCCTGCGCAGCCACGCCTTTTGCTGCGGGTTCAGGCTCTTGAACTTGCCTCGGTGGATGATGTCCTTGCCCGGGTTGTCGGTGTCCACGCCTCTGAAGCTCAGGTCCGCCACCACGACCTTGATCTTCACCGCCACGTCCTGCAGCAAGTTGGTGGCCTGCTCGAGCACGGCGCTGAGGATGTGGCCGTCGTAGGGGTTGCCGGGGAAACTGCGTGCGCCCACCATCAGCCCGGTCTGGTGCGAGATCACCACCGCGGCCTTGACGCCGAATTCGTAGGGCTTGCGCGCCTTGCCCTTGCCGATGCACTCGACCTCGGGCGCGTGCAGCGCGTACAGCTTGTTCTTGTCGTGGGTCTTTTGCGTGCGCACCCGCTCGGCGCGCTCGAGCCACATCGTCAGGTCGCTCAGCGCCTTGGCGTTGGTGGCGGCAAAGCCTGGCGCATCGAGCTTGCGCTGTACCTCACGCATGACGATGCCCAGGATCGTGCGCTGGCGCTTGACGGTGCGCTTGAGCCGGCGGAATTGCTTGGCATGGGCGTAGCCACCGGCCTTGCGGCGCAGTTCCTTGCTCTCCTTGGCAAACGTCTGCTTCAAGCTGATGCCGCTGCGCTTGGCGCTGCTCGCCACCTTGTGGCGAGCAATCTCCAGCAGCCGGCTGTCCACCGGATGCGCGATGGCCTTCTCTTGAACGGTGGTGTCCACCGTCACGCGCTCCAGCGCCGCGGGCTTGACGGCGCCGGCGATCACGGCCGTGTCGATGGTGGCCTTGAGCAGCAGTTCCATGCCGTCCTCGCCGATGTCATGCCGGAAGCGCCCGACCTGCGTGGCGTCGCAGGGCAAGCGGTGCTCGTAGTAGTCCACGCCGCTGAAGAACTGCCACAACGGGCTCTCGCTCCAGCGCTCGCACACGTCCTCGTCGCTGAGGTTGAAGCTGTGCTTGAGGTACAGCAGACTGGCCATCAACCGGATCGGCATCCTGGGCCGCCCC
>JBBSRE010000482.1:0-1989 GCA_038243365.1 Burkholderiales bacterium
CTCAGGCGGCGATGCGGCGGCTATCCAAGCTGTGGAAGGAGGCGCTGCGGTAAGCTCCGCGGCTCCAATTCTTATGACCTATTCCCTCAATACCCTGAACGTTTCCTCGTCTGGCAAGGGTGTGCCACGCAGTGCCGGCGCACGCTTTGGGCACGAGCTGCTGCTGCTTGCAGGCTTGTTTGTCTTGCTGGTATGGCTGCTGGCCATGCTGAGCTATTCCGCGCAGGACGCTGCCTGGTCCACCGCAGGAACGGGTTCGCCCGCGCTGGTGCACAACTGGCTGGGTCGTTCGGGCGCGTGGCTGGCCGATATCAGTTATTTCGCCTTGGGTTTTTCCGTGTGGTGGTGCCTGGCGGCAGGGGCGCGGGCGTGGTTTGCGTCGCTGGCGCGCTGGATGCGTGGTGGGTCAACCACGGATACGCGTCCGCCGGCCAGGCGCAGAACGGTGTTCTGGGGTGGTCTGGTGCTACTGGTCTGCGCCAGCGCCATGCTGGAATGGACGCGGCTGTACCGCTTCGAGGCGCTGCTGCCGGGCCACGCCGGTGGCGTACTGGGCTATCTGTCGGGCCCCGCAGCGATGCAGTGGCTGGGGTTCACCGGCTCGGGGTTGGTGGGTATCGTGTGTCTGGTGCTGGGTGCTGCGGCAGTATTCCGGTTCTCGTGGGGCCATGTGGCGGAGCGCCTGGGCGGGCGCATCGAGGCGCTGGTGCAAACCGGCCGTGCGCGCCGTGAGGTCGCCATCGATCTGGCGGAAGGCAAACGTGCGGCGCGCGCGCGCGAAGTGGTGCTCACCGAAGAGCGTGCCGAGAACGACGTGCACCACCCGGTGCCGATCCAGATCATCGAGCCGATGCTGGTTGATGCACCGCAAAGTGCTCGCGTAGTGAAAGAACGCCAAAAACCGCTGTTCACCGAGATGCCCGACAGCCGCTTGCCGCAGGTCGATCTGCTGGACGGCGCGCAGCAACAGCGCGAGAGCGTCTCGCCCGAAACGCTGGAAATGACCAGCCGGATGATCGAGAAAAAGCTCAGGGACTTCGGCGTCGAGGTGCGCGTGGTGGCGGCCATGCCGGGCCCGGTGGTCACGCGCTACGAGATCGAGCCAGCCACAGGCGTGAAGGGCTCGCAAATCGTCGGCCTCGCCAAGGATTTGGCGCGCTCACTCAGCCTGGTGTCGATCCGCGTGGTCGAGACGATCCCAGGCAAGAATTTCATGGCGCTTGAATTGCCCAATGCCAAGCGCCAGACCATCCGGCTGTCCGAGATTCTCGGCTCGCAGATTTACCACGAAGGCAAAAGCCTGCTCACCATGGGTCTGGGCAAGGACATCGTCGGCAACCCGGTCGTGGCCGATCTGGCCAAGATGCCGCATGTGCTGGTGGCGGGCACCACGGGTTCGGGCAAATCGGTCGGCATCAACGCCATGATTTTGAGCCTGCTCTACAAGGCTGAAGCGCGTGACGTGCGCTTGTTGATGATCGACCCCAAGATGCTGGAAATGTCGGTCTACGAAGGCATTCCGCATTTGCTCGCGCCCGTGGTCACCGACATGAAGCAGGCGGCACACGGTCTTAACTGGTGCGTAGGCGAGATGGAGCGGCGCTACAAGCTGATGAGCAAGCTGGGGGTGCGCAATCTGGCAGGCTACAACGTCAAAATAGACGAGGCCAAGGCGCGCGGCGAATCCATTGCCAACCCGTTCAGCCTGACGCCTGAGGAGCCCGAGCCACTGGAACGCCTACCGCACATCGTCGTCATCATTGACGAGTTGGCGGACCTGATGATGGTGGTCGGCAAGAAGATCGAAGAACTGATTGCACGCTTGGCCCAGAAGGCGCGCGCTGCCGGCATCCACCTGATTCTGGCCACGCAGCGCCCCAGCGTGGACGTCATCACAGGCCTGATCAAGGCCAACATCCCCACGCGCATTGCGTTCTCGGTGGGCTCGAAGATCGACAGCCGCACCATCCTTGACCAGATGGGCGCCGA
>JBBSRE010000483.1:0-1938 GCA_038243365.1 Burkholderiales bacterium
ATAGGCAAGCATAAGTCGGTGCGTCATGAAAGGAAAGCCAGCATCGCCCTGGGCCGGTGCGGCCAGAAGAGGGGGCCGCTGGCCTGGGCTGTGCAGCCTAGCCGCTGCTTGTCCAACGCGCTCCTCATCCACGAGGTCGAATGGAGGCCGGTTCGTCAGCGTGGCAAGGACAGGTCTCGATCGGCTATGAACCCGGCTGCCGCCTAGTGCGCGCCGCCCCGCGCAGCGCTGATACCGCCGATACGGCCACCAGCGGCGCCACCACCACCCAGAGGAGCGTGCGCGGCGCAGGCAAACCCTGCGCTCCTCGCGCGATCAGCACCAGGTAGGCGATGTAGAGCGTGAAGCCACCCAGCAGCAATGCGCCTTCCAGCCGCGATATCTCGCGCCCGGTAAAGAACAGCGGCACGCACATCACCGAAGCCGCGAGCATGATCCACAGATCAAACTGCAGCAGGCTCTGCGCCACCGGCAGCCCGGCACTGCCAGCCAGTAGCCCCGAGAGCCCCAGACAGCCCAGCAGGTTGAACGTGCAGCTGCCGACGACGTTGCCCACCGCAATGTCGCGTTCGCCCTTGAGTGCAGCTGCCACCGATGTGGCGACTTCCGGCATCGAGGTGCCGGCCGCGACGATGGTCAGCCCGATCACCAGTTCGCTCACGCCCAGCGAGCGAGCGAATGCCACAGAGGCGGTCACCAGCCAGTCGGACCCCAGAACCAGCAAAGCCAGGCCGACCACGATCAGGGTCAGCTGCGCAGGGACGTGTTCATCCCACCTGCGCTTTGGCTCCATCGCGTGACTGGCGTGACTGGCGAGGCTTGGGTGGATCGACGGCTGCGGGTCGGTCTGCGCGCGCAAGGAGCGCGTCAGCCGGCGAGACTGCACCACCAGCGCTGTGGTGTAAGCGAGCAGACCGGCAAGTAACACGCCGCCGTCCATCAGGCCGAGTGTGCCGTCCTGCGCCAACAGCATGACCAGGGCCGAACCGGCGATCAGCACGGGCATTTCTTGTCGCACGATCTGTTGGTGCACCATGAGCGGCGCTACCAAAGCGCTGAGACCCAGGATGAACAGCAGGTTAAAGATATTGCTGCCCACCACATTGCCCAGGGCCAACCCGGTCTGGCCGCCGATCACGGAGCTGGCAGCCACCGCCATTTCAGGCGCGCTGGTGCCGAAGGCCACCACCGTGAGGCCCACCACCAGCGGTGAGATGCCCAGGGCCAGGGCCAGCTTGGACGCACCACGCACCAACAGGTCTGCGCCCACGATCAGCGCCACCAGGCCGGCCACAAACAAGGCAAGCGAAACCGAGTGCGCGCTCATCACGCAGGCCGCTTCATGTGAAACAGTTGCTCAGGGCCAATGGAAAAGTAGTCCGCCGGACCGCCACCCCGCAGGATGGGTTGCGCCGTCGCAGTGTCGTACAAACCGCCGCGCAGCATGGTCTGCGCGATGTGCACCGCCACCACTTCGCCCAGCACTAGCCAAGTCTCCACACTGTCCCCTGCGGCCGATTGCAGCTGCACGAACTGGCTCACCTTGCATTCGAACTGCACCGGGCTCAGTGCCACGCGCGAGGGTCGTACCAGCCGGGCGGGCAACGTGGCCAGGCCCGCCAAGCTGAACTCGCTCACGCCAGGCGCAACCGCTGCGGAACTGGCGTTCATGGCCTGCGCCAGCGGTCGGGTGGCCAGGTTCCAGACGAATTCGCCCGTGGCGCGCGTGTTGTTCAGCGTGTCCTTCTCGCCGATGCTGGCAAAACCAATGATGGGCGGCGTGTAGTTGAAGGCGTTGAAGAAGCTGTAGGGCGCGAGGTTCGGCGTGCCGTCCGCCGCGCAGGTCGAAATCCAGCCGATGGGGCGCGGGCCGACGATGGCGTTGAACGGGTCATGCGGCAGGCCATGTCCGTTCTTGGGCTCGTAGAAGTGGGTGTC
>JBBSRE010000484.1:0-1882 GCA_038243365.1 Burkholderiales bacterium
CGTCGTACACCATGCCTTCAGTAAACGCCATTTTGGTGGTGCTGTGAATCAGCCGACCCTTGCCCACCACGGCGCCTTTGGCCGGCCGCATGAAACTGGTCTTCATCTCGATCGTGACGATGCCCGAATCCTGCCGTACGCTGCGCGACGCGACCGCCATCGTGACATCCAGCAAGGTCATCACCGCTCCACCGTGCAGCACCTGAAATGAGTTCAGATGCTCAGGTGCTGGCGCATAGCGAATCTCGGACCGCCCGCCTTCAAACAGCACCAACTCAAAGCCGAGATGATTAACAAAAGGGATCTCTACCCCACCGCCAAAATCCATTGTCTTAACCTCCAGTAACGACGCTGACACCGCCGTCGACTGCGAGCCATTGCCCAGTGATGTGCTTGCCGGCATCCGATGCATAGAGCAGCGCGAGCCCTTTCAGATCCTCATCATCGCCCAGGCGTTTCAACGGCGCATGGGAAGCCAGTTTCTCTTCCCCCAACGTCGCAAGTGTTCCCTGCGTCATCCGGCTTGGGAAAAAGCCCGGGCAGATCGCGTTTACGGTGATCTGATACCGGCCCCATTCGCAGGCCAGCGCACGGGTGAAGTTGATCACGGCGCCTTTTGATGTGTTGTAGGCAATGGTCTGCATCTCGGGCGGATTGCCACCAAGGCCGGCAATCGAGGCGATATTGATGATGCGGCCGGACTTTGCCGGAATCATGCTGCGCTTGGCGATCTCTTGCGACAGCACGAAGTAGCCGCGCACGTTCAAGTTCATCACCTTGTCCCAGGCTTCCAGCGGATGGTCTTCGGCCGGCGCACCCCAAGCGGCACCCGCGTTGTTCACGAGGATGTCGACTTGACCCACGCGCTGCAGTGTCTCGTCTGCAAGGCGGCTAATGTCGGCCTCCTTGGCGCAGTCGGCAGCGATCCAGCGAGCATCGATGCCGGCGGCCTGCAGTTCGGCGGTGGCTTGCTCGAGATCGGCGGCTTTGCGCGAGCTGATCACGACTTTTGCGCCCGCTTCACCCAAAGCATGGGCAAGCTGCAAGCCAAGCCCGCGGGAGCCACCGGTGACAAGCGCGGTCTTGCCAGTCAGATCGAACAGTTGTTGCACGGTACGGGTCATTGAATTTGCGCTTTCGGATATTCAGAAGGGGTGGTCAGGAAGCCCCCTTATTAGTCCATGTACTGCAGATCCTGTGCATGGCGGCGATGCACGGCTTGCACAGGAGACTTCCAGAACACGATGTACTTGATCACAGTGGTGTGCGCTTTTTGTCGAACTCAGGTCATGCGCGAACGTACCCAGATCAGCACGAAGCCTGCCGCGGCCATCAAGCCGCCCAGCACCATCATGACCCAGCCCGGCATCACGTCATAAGGCCTTGAAGCGAAGCCGAGCACCACCAGCATGAGGCCACCATAGATCAGCGCCCAAATCCATGCATGCATGCGTGCAATGTTGCGAGCGGGCGACTGCTCGACCGCGTCCTTGAAAAATCCCATGGTGTCTTTAAAAAGCGTCTTCGACCAGTTGTGCGCAGGTTGGATCGCGGCTCTCGACCACGTTGAGCCACGCTTCAATTTTCGGCAGTTCGTAGTGAAAGAAATAGCGCATGGCAGCAACGCGCCCGACGGTCGCGGACTGCTCCTGCTGTCGGTCTTTCGCGAGCGCTGCCATCGCCACATCGAGCCATGTCCAGGCCAGCACGACATGACCCGCCGCCTGCATGTATGGCACTGCGTTGGCGAGCGCAGCGGACGCGTCACCGGTTGACCAGGCGGCCTGGGTGGCCTGGTCGATGCGCTGCCACGCCTGCAGCAGTGCGTTTGCATGATCGGCAAGCTCAGGCTCTGAACCGGCTGACTTGGCAGTGGCTGCCA
>JBBSRE010000485.1:0-1856 GCA_038243365.1 Burkholderiales bacterium
CGCCATTGCGCGGGCCCTCATCACGCGGCCGCGCGTCATCGTGGCGGATGAGCCGGTCAGCGCGCTTCATGTGTCGGTGCAGGCGCAGGTGCTCAACCTGATGCAGCAGTTGGCGCGTGATTTCGGCGTGACCTACCTGCTCATCAGCCACGACCTGGCCGTGGTGCAGCACCTGTGCGACGAGGTGGCCGTGCTGCACCATGGCCGCATCGTCGAGCAGGGGCCGGCCGCGCAGTTGTTCCAGTCGCCCAGCCATGCCTACACCCGTGCGTTGGTGGCGGCGCTGCCGCTGGCGCCGGGTGCTGTACAAATGCCACTTAGTCCTTCTTTGGAGAACACCCCATGATCAACCGCCGAACCGCCCTTGCCGCCTCGCTGACCGCTGCACCGCTGGCCACCCCATTTGCCGCCTGGGCCAAGGACGATGGCGCCCGCATGGTGCTGGCGCTCACGCTCGAGCCACCGGGCCTCGACCCGACGGCCAACGCTGCATCCTCCATTGGCGAAGTGGTGCACTACAACATCTTCGAGTCGCTCACCAAGATCAATTCCGACGGCAGCGTGTCCCCGCTGCTGGCGGAAAGCTGGGAGGTATCGCCCGACCTCAAGACCACCACCTTCCGGCTGCGAAAAGGCGTCAAGTTTCACAACGGCGAGCCCTTCAATGCGCAGAGCGTGAAGTTCTCGCTCGACCGCGCGGGCGGCGACAAAAGCACCAACAAGGACAAGCGCAGCTTTGCCAAGGTCAGCACCCATGTGGAAGACGAGCACACCGTGGTGCTGATCAATGAGGACATCGACCCCGACTTTCTGTTTGTGCTGGGCCAGCCCACCGCCATCATGGTGGAGCCCAAAAGCGCCGCCAGCAATGCCACCCAGCCCGTCGGCACCGGCCCGTACAAGCTGGCACAGTGGCGGCGCGGCGCATCGGTCACGCTGGAGCGCTGGGACCAGCACCGCAACGCCAAAAAGGTCGCTATCGGCCGCGCCACGTTCCGCTTCATCTCCGACCCGGCGGCGCAGGTTGCCGCGCTGCTGGCCGGCGATGTGGACGTGTTCCCCCGCGTCACGCCGCGCAGCGTTGAGCAGTTCAAGGGCAAGCCGCGCTACCAGGTGGTGGTGAGCGGTTCCCGCGCCAAAACCATTCTGGCCATGAACAACGGCCGCAAGCCGCTCTCCGACGTGCGCGTGCGCCGCGCCATCGCTGCCGCCATCGACCGCAAGGCCGTGATCCAGGGCGCGGCTGAGGGTTACGGCGTGCCCATTGGCAGCCACTATGTGCCCGGTGCGTTCGGCTACGTGGACACCACCGGCATCAACCCCTACGACCCCGCCAAGGCCAAGCGCCTGCTTGAAGAAACCGGCCTGAAATTGCCGCTGGAGCTCACCCTGACTCTGCCGCCGACGCCGTATGCGCGCCAGGGCGGGGAAGTCATCGCGGCCCAACTGGCCGAAGTCGGCATCACCGCCAAGTTGCAGAACGTGGAGTGGGCGCAGTGGCTGAGCGGCACCTACGGCAACAAGAACTACGACCTCACACTGATCTCCCACGTCGAGCCTTTCGACCTGGGCAACTTCGCCAAACCCGACTACTACTGGCAGTACCAGTCAGAGGCGTTCAACGCGCTGTTCGCTCAGATCCAGAACACCGACCGCCCGGCCGATCGCGCGCGTCTGCTGGGCGATGCCCAGCGCATGCTGGCCGATGATTCCGTGCATGCGTTCCTGTACCAGCCACAGTGGGTCACGGTGGCGAACAAGCGGGTGCGCGGGCTGTGGAAAGACATGCCGATCTTCGTCAACGATCTGTCCTCCCTCTCATGGACCTGAATTCCGACAACCCCCTGAGCGGCTGC
>JBBSRE010000486.1:0-1846 GCA_038243365.1 Burkholderiales bacterium
AACGTGCGGTGCGGGAAGCCGCGCGCCAGATGGAATGCGCCAAGCCGATCACGCCGCACGTGCTGCGCCATTCGTTTGCGACGCATCTGCTGCAGGCGGGTTATGACATTCGCACGGTGCAGGAGCTGCTCGGCCACAGTGTGAACCGGACCCCGTTACGTGGACGCCACGAAGCGCGAAGAGCGTTATCCACGGACGGCCGGTTCGGTCGCTTGCGACGAACCGAAACCGGCCGGCGGTGGGTAACGCGGAGCCGCCCTTTGCGACAACTCTGCTGGCGTTGGGTTTGCTGCCCCAGCGCGCCAGCGCCGCTCGAACTCCGCCGGGCTCACATAGCCCAACGCAGAATGACGGCGCTCGGTATTGTAGTAACCGATGTATTCGACGATCGCGCTGCGCGCCTGCTCTCGCGTCTCAAAATGCATGTCGTGCACACACTCAACCTTCAAGGTGCCGTTGACCGATTCCATTGGCGCGTTGTCCCAACAGTCCCCCTTGCGGCTCATCGACACCGTGATGCCTCGCGCCTTGAGTTTCTTGCCGTAGTCCTTGGCCGCGTACTGCGATCCGCGGTCCGAGTGGTGTACCAAGCCCGCCTCGGGATCGCGCCAGCCCAGGGCCACGTCCAGCGCTTGCAGCGTCAGCTCCTGGGGCATCGTCTCGCTCATCGCCCAGCCCACCAGTTTGCGCGCATGCAGGTCCAGCACCAACGCCACGTACAGCCACCCTTCGTCGGTGGCAACGTAGGTCATGTCGGCCAGCCACTTCTGGTTGGGCGCTGTCGCCTGGAAGTCGCGCTCCAGCACGTTGGGTGCCACCGGGTGCGCGTGTTTGGAGTCCGTGGTGACCACCCGAAATCGCCGGCGCTTGTGGCTTTGCAGCCCATGCTCGCGCATCAAGCGGGCAACGCGCTTGTGGTTGACCACCTGGCCCAGCGCCTGGCTGACCTCCGGCGTCATGCGCCTGCGTCCGTAGCGCCCACGGTGCAAGCGATGTCCATGTCGAATCTGCTCGAGCAGTTGTTTGTCCTGGACTGCGCGCTTGGATGGTGCGCGCCCGCGCGCCGCATTTAGCCCGCTGCGCGATACCGACAGCAGCTCGCACATCATCGTGGTCGTGTAGGTGTGCCGATGTTTCTCGATCCACGCGTACTTCACATCGACTCCCTGGCAAAGTACGCTGCCGCCTTTTTTAATATTTCTTTTTCCAGCTTCAGCCGGCTGTTCTCCTGCCTCAAGCGGCTGAGCTCGGCTTGCATCTCCGAGATCGGTTGTGTGGGCGGGCGCTTAACCACCACTTGGCCCTTGCGGGCTCGATATACCCAGTTGGCCAGCGTCTTGCTCGACATCTCCAACGAGCGCGCCACCGCCGATATTCCTCTTGCCCCTTCGATCACCTGCTTGACCGCCGCATCCCGAAACTCAAACGTATACGTCCTATCTATTCCTGCTTTCATACATCCTCCACGAAGTCATAAATAACAGACTTCGTGGCGTCCATTTTTCGGGGGCCAGATCACCAAGTCGCCAATCCGACGCCACCAGATCAGAACCGTCGCCGAGCGAAAACCAGCGTCGGGACGCCGTTTGCCAAGGGCTTGGCCTACTTTGAATTCTGTTTTTAGAGGAGCCGCCTTCAGCTGCCGTTGGAGCAGAGCTAAGTCGAAGGCTAGATGAACCGGCTGAAGTATCTCAAGCGCCAGATGTACTGCCGCGCCAAGCTCGACCTGCTGTGCATCCGCGTGCTGCACCCAGACTGAGGCTCGCCACATCAATCGAGGAAGACCCAATTTTCAGTCGGTGTCAACACGCCGGGTTGCCTGCCGCTGACTCAGCCGGGGCGGCGC
>JBBSRE010000487.1:0-1833 GCA_038243365.1 Burkholderiales bacterium
GAAGGTCTGTACGATCGCGAGCCTGGCAGACTTATTGCTGTATCTTTCCGAAACAAGCGGTGATGTCTCCCTGAAGACGCACCATGATCGCGTCATGGCCTACCGCTTGCGGTACGGCGTCGAAGAAGGATAAGGCTTGAATGCTTTGCGGTTGAATGTTGGATGGGCTGCGTTGTGGCTGGTGGCAGCCACCTGCGCGCACGCGGCCGATCCAGCGGGCGGGAGCATCTACACCTGCGTGGATGCGTCAGGTCGCAAGCTCACGTCCGACCGCCCCATATCCGCCTGCCTGGACCGGCCACAGCGCGAGCTCGGTCCCTCCGGCAACACGCGGCGCATCATCGGCCCGACTTTGACCGAGCACGAGCGTGCCGAGCAGGCGGCCATTGCACGCCAGGAGCAGGAAGAGCGTGATCGCGTGTCGGAAGAACGCCGGCGCGAACGGGTGTTGGTGGCGCGCTACCCCAACCAGCCCGCCCACGATGCCGAGCGCAACGCCGCGCTGGAGACGGTCGACTCGCTGACTGAGCTGGCGCAGCAGCGCAAAGTCGATTTGCAGGAGCGCCGCAAGGCTTTGAACCAAGAATTGGAGTTCTACCAGCGCGACCCGGCAAAAGCCCCCGTGAAGCTCCAGCGCCAGTTGGCAGAGAACGACGCCGAGACGGCGGAGCAGCAACGCTTCATTGCGGCCCAAACGCAGGAAAAGCGGCGCATCAATCAGCGCTTTGACAAAGAACTGGTGCAGCTGCGCACGCTGTGGGCAGCGCGCCAGACGGTGCCTGGTGTGGTGTCCGGCATGGGCGCCGCGACGCGCTGATCAGACCGAAGTGCCAATGCCCCGCCACGCGGGGGAGAGTCAAGCAGGGATCATTTCCGAAGCGCGGATCAGCGCTCTAGTCGGCTGCGCAGCAAATCGGTCGCCTGCTGCGGATTGGCCTTGCCCTTGCTCGCCTTCATGACCTGACCAACCAGCGCGTTGAACGCCTTGTCTTTACCGGCGCGGTACTGGGCGACGTTGTCTGCGTTGGCGGCGATCACCTGGTCCACCAAGGCTTCTAGCGCGCCGGCATCGTTCATCTGGCGCAGGCCGAGCGAGTCGATCAGGGCATCCACATTAGTTCCCGCGCCGGTCCAGAGGGCGTCGAACACCTGTCGCGCCGCGTTGTTGGAGACGGTGCTGTCGGCAATGCGAAGCAGCAGCTGCGCAAGCTGCTCAGCCGATACCGGCGCTTGCTCAATGTCGCGCTCTTCGGCGTTCAGCCTGCGAGGCAGCTCGCCCATCATCCAGTTGCTGACCATCTTGGGCTGGCTGCTGGCGAGCGCCGCACGTTCGAAATACGCAGCTGTCGCTTTGCTCTGCGTGAGAATCGTCGCGTCGTATTCCGGCACGCCGTAGTCCTGCACAAAGCGCGCAGCCATGGCGCGCGGCAGTTCGCCCATGGTGGCGCGGGTGTCGTCCACCCACTGGCTATTGATCACCAGAGGCGGCAGATCCGGGTCTGGAAAGTAGCGGTAGTCGGCCGCGTCTTCCTTGGTGCGCATGGCACGCGTTTCGCCAGAGTCGGGATTGAACAGCACCGTCGCCTGCTGGATGGCGCGGCCGTCTTCGATCTCTTCGATCTGCCAGCGAATCTCGAAGTCGATCGCCTGCTGCATGTTGCGAAAGCTGTTGAGGTTTTTGATTTCCCTCCGCGTGCCCAAGGGCGCGCCGGGCTTGCGCACCGACACGTTGGCGTCGCAGCGGAAAGAACCTTCCTGCATGTTGCCGTCGCAGATGCCGATCCAGGTGACGATCTTGTGCAGTTCCCTGGCGTAGGCCACGGCTTCAAGTGA
>JBBSRE010000488.1:0-1830 GCA_038243365.1 Burkholderiales bacterium
TCAGCGGGCGATCAAGTTTTTCCAGATGGGCCTGCGCTTCGAAGGCACACGTGAGTGGAACTGGGAACTGCGCCGCATGAACGAGCGCCAGTTGCTGGCAGCGGCGGAATTCGCCCGTTCCAGCAACCTCTTGGATCGCATGGTCAATACGTCGGAGCGCACCCGCACCGAGTTCGATTTCAGCCAGCGCTTTCCCACGCCTTTCAACGACATCATGCAGACTAACACCCGCTCGCTCGGGCTGGATTCGGCATGGGTGTATGGCCTGATCCGGCAGGAATCGCGTTTTGTCATGGATGCGCGCTCGCACGTCGGTGCTTCTGGCCTGATGCAATTGATGCCGGCCACGGCGCGCTATGTTGCCAAGAAGATCGGGATGAGCGAATTCACGCCCGGCCAGGTGAACGATATCCACACCAACATTACTTTGGGCACTAATTACCTGTCGATGGTTCTGGAAGCGCTGGACGGTTCGCAAGCTCTGGCCACAGCCGCTTACAACGCTGGCCCCGGCCGGCCGCGCGCCTGGCGCTCGTCGCTGTCGGGTGCGGTAGAAGGGGCCATCTTTGCTGAAACCATTCCCTTTACCGAAACCCGGGGTTACGTCAAGAATGTGCTCTCCAACGCCACCTATTACGCTGCGATGTTTGAAAACAAGCCGCAATCCCTGCGCAGCCGGCTGGGTACGGTCGGACCGCAGGCCTTCGTTGCGCCTAACCTGCCATGACGTTGCGTGAGGATGTGCCGTGCTCTCTGAGCAACGCCGTGGCGTACTCGTTTTCAGCCAAAAATAAAGCGAGGAGAGCAGGTAGTGGCGCGTGAATCCGGATCGCCGCCCCTGACCACGTATGTGGTTGGCGGTGCCGTGCGGGACGCCTTGCTCGGTCTGCCAGTGCAAGATCGCGATCATGTCGTGGTCGGTGCAACCCCGGATGAACTACTGCAACGCGGATTCACGCCCGTGGGCAAGGATTTTCCGGTCTTCCTGCATCCGCGTAGCCGCGAGGAATACGCTCTGGCCCGGACCGAACGCAAGACCGCGCCCGGCTACAAAGGTTTTGCTTTCCACGCCGCGCCGGACGTCACGCTGGAAGAAGACCTGGCTCGGCGCGATCTGACCATCAATGCCATCGCGCAAGCTGAAGACGGCAACCTGATTGATCCCTTTCAGGGCCGTCGGGACTTACAATCGCGCCTGTTTCGTCATGTCTCGCCCGCCTTTGCCGAAGATCCGGTGCGCATCCTGCGTCTGGCTCGTTTTGCCGCGCGCTTTGTCGATTTCACGGTGGCACCGGAAACCCTGCAACTGATGCAGCAGATGGTGGCTGCAGGCGAAGCCGATGCCCTGGTGCCGGAACGCGTCTGGCAAGAACTGGCGCGCGGTCTGATGGAAGCTCAGCCTTCACGCATGTTCGAGGTGTTGCGCAGCTGCGGCGCCTTGGCGCGCATCCTGCCGGAACTCGACCGTCTGTGGGGCGTGCCGCAACCGGCTCAGCATCATCCCGAAATCGATACCGGTGTCCACGTCATGCTGGTGATTGATGTTGCTGCCCGAGCAGGTTATGCCCTGCCGGTGCGCTTTGCCGCCTTGACCCATGATCTGGGCAAGGGCGTCACCCCTGAAAAGGAATGGCCGCGTCATCACGGCCACGAAGCCAACAGTGTCATTCTGGTCGACGCCGTCTGCCAGCGTCTGAAGGTGCCGGGCGAATGTCGTGATCTGGCGCGCATGACGGCGCGCGAGCATGGCAATGTCGCACGTGCGTTCGAGCTGCGCCCTGCCACCCTGGTCACCCTGTTCGAACGCTGCGATGCCTTTCGCAAGCCCAA
>JBBSRE010000489.1:0-1830 GCA_038243365.1 Burkholderiales bacterium
CGCCACTCCCGGCAACACCGTGCAACTGACGCTCGACATCAAGCTGCAGCGTATGGTGGAAGAACTTTTCGGCGACCGGCGCGGTGCTCTGGTCGCCATTGATCCGCGCAACGGCGAGATTCTCGCGCTGGTGAGCAAGCCCACGTTCGATCCGAACCTGTTTGTCGAAGGCATCGATTTTGAAAACTGGGCGGCGCTCAATGAGTCGCTTGACCTTCCGCTGTTGAACAGGGCGCTTCGCGGCACCTATCCACCCGGCTCAGCCTACAAACCCTTCATGGGCTTGGCCGCACTGGAAACGGGCAAGCGCACGCAAAGCGCAATCACGCAAGACAACGGTTCCTGGACATTTGGCGGGCACACGTTTCGCAGCCATGGCGACCATGGCCTCGGGCCCGTGGACTTGTTCCGCGCGATCATGCTGTCGAGCAATGTGTACTTCTACCAGCTCGCCAACGACTTGGGAGTGGACGCCATGCACGACTTCATGGCGCCGCTGGGTTTCGGCCAGATTACAGGGATCGACCTGCCCGGCGAAGTGCGCGGTGTGTTGCCCAGCCAGGCCTGGAAGCGCAATGCCTACAAGCGCGCGGAACAAAAGCGCTGGTATGCCGGCGAGACGATCTCGCTCGGCATTGGACAGGGCTACAACACTTTCACCATGCTGCAGCTGGCCCATGCCACGGCCACAGTAGCCAATGGCGGCATTTCTTATACGCCGCATTTGGGGATGTTTGTCACCGATGTGATGAGCCGCGAACGACATCCACCGGTGCTCGATCCTGCAGTGGACCTGGGCTTTAAAAAGGCGAACGTCGAAGCGATCAAGCGCGCCATGGTCGGCGTGACACAAGGCGGCACCGGCACGCGCGTGTTTGCTGGCGCCGGCTATGTATCGGGCGGCAAGACGGGAACAGCGCAGGCAGTGACGATCGGGCAGAAGGACAAGTACAACTCCCGCAAGTTGGAAGAGCACCAGCGCGATCACGCGCTGTACATCGCCTTCGCTCCGGCCGACGAGCCTCGCATTGCACTGGCGGTGATCGTCGAGAACGCCGGCTGGGGTGCGGGCGTAGCGGCGCCCATAGCGCGGCGCGTCTTCGATTACTGGCTGAGCGGTGCATATCCCGACGAGGCGGATATCGCTGCGGTGCAAAAAGGCCAAGCAACCGCTCCCATCGGTAAACCCCGCCGGGTTGAAGACGTGTCGGTGAAGCGCCCTTAGCCCCGCCCAGACGTGGGCTTCCATTGGCTCCACGCCAGTGCCAGCACTACCAGCGCTGCGCCCAGTGTGGCGGTCACGCCCATTTTCTCGTTGAGAAGTACCCAGGCGGTCAGTGCGGCAAAGACCGGCTCAAGACTGAACACGATAGCGCTGTGCAGGGCATCGACCCGCTGTTGGCCCCAGGCTTGCAGCGTGACTACCAAAACGCTCGCGAATACGCCCAGGTACATCACGGCCATCCAGTCACGCGCGTTGAGAGACTCGATCCCCACGTGCCATTGGCTGCCATGGCGCCAAAGAAGCAGAACGAAAGAAGCGCCGCACATCACGACCGCTTGGACAGCTGCCATGCGGGTTGCCCGCAGTGGACGCGTGCGATAGAGCCGCGCGGATTCCTCTAGCACCAGGATATAAACCGCATAGAAGAGCGTGCTGCACAAGGTCAGGCTGTCGCCAAGACTCCAAGGTTTGTCCTCATGAAACATGAGGGTCATGCCCAAGAAGGCCAGCGCGCATGCTGCCCACAGCCGCCACCCGTAGCGGCGGCGCAGAAGCAGCATGGCGACGAGCGGCACCGCCAACACGTTCAGCCCGGTGACAAAGGC
>JBBSRE010000490.1:0-1793 GCA_038243365.1 Burkholderiales bacterium
AGCCAAGCCCGTCGCCACCATAACCACGCGCTGCGCCGGCTGGCCTGACATGGCTAAAGCGGCCACCACAGCCAAAGCGGCAATGGCAAGGACCGCGATAAAGGTCAACTGAAAAGAGACGCCCATTCGTCCCACCACCCAGCGTCCAGGTTGCAAGATTCCCATTGCAGGCATGACTTCCCTTTAATGTGCGGCGCGAAATGTGGCGCGATTCGAATGTCACGAAGTGTAAACCTTTCGGCACTTTCCGACCGTATCTGCGGCGCGATGCTTACACCCCTTCCCCTGATAATGGAGGGCATGAATCCTTTGCTCAATCGGCTCCAACCCTATCCGTTCGAGCGTCTCCGAAAGCTTTTTTCCGGCGTGGTGCCACCGACGGGTTTTAGCCCCATCAGCTTGGGGATTGGCGAGCCCCGGCATCCGACTCCTGGGTTCATCCGGCATGCGTTGAGCGACAACTTGGCTGGCCTGGCGAGCTACCCCGCCACTGCGGGCGAGCCGGCGCTGCGCAAGGCCTTTGTGCGCTGGCTGGCGCAGCGCTATGGAGTGCAGCTCGACAGCGATTCACAGGTACTCCCAGTCAACGGGTCCCGCGAGGCCTTGTTCGCATTTGCGCAGACCGTGGTTGATGGCACGCGCGACCGAGCGCTGGTGGTTTGCCCGAATCCTTTCTATCAAATTTACGAAGGCGCGGCGCTATTGGCGGGCGCAACACCTTGGTATGCCCCCAGTGATCCCGCTCGCAACTTCGCCGTCGACTGGGGCAGTGTCCCAAGGGAAGTCTGGCAACGGACCCAGCTGCTCTATGTCTGCTCGCCGGGGAATCCGACCGGCGCGGTGGTGCCGCTGGAAGAGTGGGAGCGGCTGTTTGCATTGGCCGACGAACACGACTTCATCATTGCTTCGGATGAGTGCTACAGCGAGATCTACTTTCGGGAAGAGCCGCCGCTCGGTAGTTTGCAGGCCGCGGCCGCACTCGGACGCGCGGATTTTCGCAGGCTGGTCGCATTCACCAGCCTGTCCAAGCGCAGCAATGTCCCGGGTCTGCGCAGCGGCTTTGTCGCCGGAGACGCCAGCATCATCAAGGCTTTCCAGCTGTTTCGCACCTACCAGGGCGGCGCCATGTCGCCCCCGGTGCAGGCCGCCAGCATCGCTGCTTGGGGTGACGAGGTGCACGTAGAAGAAAACCGCGCGCTGTACCGGCAGAAGTTCGCAGCAGTGACGCCTTTACTCGCGCCCGTGCTTGAGGTGTCGCTGCCCGATGCGGGCTTTTACTTGTGGGCGCGCATCCCTGACGCGCTGGGCTTGTCTGACACCGCCTTCGCGACCGCGCTGCTGGCTCAATACAATGTGACGGTTTTGCCCGGCAGCTATTTGGCGCGCGACGCTCAGGGTGGCAACCCGGGCGCGCAGCGTATCCGCATGGCGCTGGTGGCAGACTCCAGCGAATGCGTGGAAGCCGCCAAGCGGATCGTGCAGTTTGTCCAATCTGAAACCCAAACCAACAAGCCATGACCCAACAACTCCAGAACCTGATCGATGCCGCGTGGGAAGACCGCGCCAACCTGTCTCCCGCCTCGGCACCGAAAGAAGTACTGGATGCGGTCGAACAGGTCATTGACGACCTGAACACCGGAAAGCTGCGGGTCGCTACCCGCGAGGCCGTCGGGCAATGGACAGTGCACCAATGGATCAAAAAGGCCGTGCTGCTGTCGTTCCGCCTCAAGGACAATGAATACAAGCAGGCTGGAGAGATGGCCTTCTTCGACAATGACCAGACCACGTTTTCG
>JBBSRE010000491.1:0-1788 GCA_038243365.1 Burkholderiales bacterium
CCACCGCTGTCGATGTACATCGGCCGCGACGAGGTGCTGCTCGCCATGGACGTAGAGTTTGATGGTGAGGCCAGCGCTGACGAAGTGGCGGGCACGGTGGAAGCCATTGAGCGCGAGATCGGCAAGCGTTACCCGCGCATCAACCGGATTTTCATCGAGGCACGGCGGGGATCTGATGAGATAGCTATTAAATAGATAGCTACTGGCGCATTCTGCATAGGCGCTAGAGGCCATTTTGGCCTAAATTTTCAGGTTATGACGCGCTGGCGCTGGCAATCACGCCGCCGCCCAGGCAGACCTCGCCGTCGTACAGCACGGCGCTTTGCCCCGGGGTCACGGCCCACTGGGCTTCGGGGAAGCTGAGGGCGAAACCGTCGGACGTCGTTGCCAGCGTGCAGGCGGCGTCCTGCTGGCGGTAGCGCGTTTTGGCGGCGCAGCGGCCGGGCGCGGGGGCATGGCCGGCGCACCAGCTGGTGTCTTGCGCGGCGAGCTCGGTGGAAAGCAGCCAGGGATGGTCGTGTCCCTGCACCACCCACAGCGTATTGGTCGCCATGTCTTTGCGCGCGACGAACCAGGGCGCGTGCTCGCCGCCGCCGCGCTGCGCACCTTTTTCCTTGAGACCGCCGATCCCCAGACCCTGGCGCTGGCCCAGGGTGTAAAAGCTCAGGCCCTGGTGCTGGGCGATGGTGCGGCCTCGCTCATCCTTGATGGCTCCCGGCGTGCTCTGGATGTAGCGGTTCAAAAATTCTCGAAACGGCCGCTCGCCAATGAAGCAGATCCCGGTGGAATCCTTTTTCCTGGCGTTCGGCAGACCGATTTCTTCAGCGATGCGGCGCACTTCGGTCTTGTGCAGCTCCCCGACGGGGAACAGTGTTTTCGCCAGCTGCGCCTGCGTCAGTCGATGCAGGAAGTAGCTCTGGTCCTTGGTAGTGTCCAGTCCCTTGAGCAGCTCCTGCAGCCCGCTGCCCGCGTTCTGGCGCACGCGGGCATAGTGTCCCGTGGCGATCTTCTCGGCGCCCAAGCGCATGGCGTGGTCGAGGAAAGCCTTGAACTTGATCTCGGCGTTGCACAGTACGTCCGGGTTGGGTGTGCGGCCAGCCTCGTATTCGCGCAGAAACTCGGCAAACACGCGGTCCTTGTATTCGGCTGCGAAGTTGACGTGCTCGATCTCGATGCCGAGCACGTCGGCGACGGCGGCGGCATCGACAAAGTCCTGGTTGGACGAGCAGTATTCGCTGTTGTCATCGTCTTCCCAGTTCTTCATGAAGATGCCGACCACCTCGTGCCCTTGCTGTTTCAGCAGGTAGGCGGTCACGGCCGAATCGACCCCGCCCGAGAGGCCGACGACGACGCGGCGCCGCGCTCTGCCCCGGTCAGACGACATGGGTCAGCACGCTAGCGTCGGTATGGATCAGTTCTACCGGCGCGCGCCGGCCGGCCAGGTAGTCTTCGACGCACTGCATCACAAGCGGGCTGCGGTGGCGCTCCTGCGTAGCGCGCAGTTCCTCCAGCGTCAGCCACACCGCGCGCACGATGCCGTCATCCAGCGCACGCCAGGAGTGGTGCGCGCCCAGCGTTCCGCAAAACGCGAAGCGCAGGTAGGTGATGTCGTCACCGGTGCGGGTGCGGGTGAAACGGTTGAGGTAGATACCGACCAGCGCGGTGGGTGTGAAGTCGTACGCGGTTTCCTCCAGCACCTCACGCGCACAGGCATCCTGCGGCGATTCGCCCGGGTCCAGGTGCCCGGCGGGGTTGTTGAGCTTGAGGCCGTCTGCAGTTTCTTCCTCG
>JBBSRE010000492.1:0-1760 GCA_038243365.1 Burkholderiales bacterium
CGTCGATTCCCAAAGAACTGATTGACCAGTTTTGCTGCGGTCCGATGACCGGCGAGGCCGTCAACGCCGCGACGACTGCTTTCAAGAAGGCGCTCATCAAGCGCGCGCTGGGCGGCGAGTTGTCGCACCACCTGGGCTACGCCCGGGGAGACGACAAGCCCGAGCAGGCGGGCAACCACCGCAACGGCGCCAGCGGCAAGACCGTCCTGACCGGCGAGGGCGCGCTGCGCATCGAGGTGCCGCGCGACCGCACGGGCAGCTTCGAGCCGGTGCTTATTCCCAAGCACGAACGCCGCTTCACCGGCTTTGACGACAAGATCATTGCCATGTACGCGCGCGGTATGACGATGCGCGAGATTCAAGGCTTTTTGCTGGAGAGCTACGGCGTGGAGGTTTCGCCCGAGTTCATCAGCTCGGTCACCGACGCCGTGATGGGCGAGGTGACGGCTTGGCAATCGCGCCCGCTGGAGCCGATGTACCCGGTGGTGTTCTTCGACGCGCTGCGCGTGAAGATTCGCGAAGACGCCGTTGTGCGCAACAAGGCGATCTACCTGGCCCTGGGCGTCTTGCCCGATGGCACCCGCGACATCCTGGGCCTGTGGATCGAGAGTACAGAGGGTGCCAAGTTCTGGATGAAAGTGTTCAACGACTTGAAGACCCGCGGCTGCCAGGACATCCTGATTGCCGTCACCGACGGCTTGAAAGGCATGCCCGAGGCGCTGGCAGCCGTCTACCCGGCCACCACGCTGCAGACGTGCATCGTGCATCTGATCCGCAACAGTCTGGACTACGCGACGTGGAAAGACCGCAAGCTGCTGGCCGCCGCGCTGCGACCGATCTACACCGCGCCGCCAGTGCGGAGGCCGCCGAAGCGGCGCTGGATGCCTTTGAGCGCGGCATGTGGGGCAAGAAGTTCCCGACCGTGGTCGCCTCCTGGCGCAGGGCTTGGAGCCACGTCATTCCGTTTTTCGCGTTCCCGCCGCAAATCCGCCGGGTGATCTATACGACCAATGCGATCGAGAGCATCAATGCGCGGCTGAGAAAAATCATCAAGACGCGCGGGCACTTCCCCAGCGACGATGCGGCGTCCAAGCTGATCTGGCTGGCGCTCAGGAACATCACGGCCGACTGGGGGCGCGCCGCGCCCAGCTGGAAGGAGGCGATGAACCAGTTCGCGATACTCTATGAGGAGCGCTTCACCCAGGCGGCGCACAGTAGCGAGCGCCGCGCATAAAGCAGGGGTTGACCCATGGCTACATGGCGCAACCGGGGGGCCTCCGGCGGCCTGGCAGGGGCCCGAATACCGATAGAAATCAAGTCAGAAAACCAACTTCAGAAAATCGCCTCGCACACAGAAATTCGGACACCCCCACTAGATTTGCAGCCTTTTCAGGCACAGTCGCTGGATGCTTCGGGTTGTCCGCCAAGGCAGTTACAGCGCAGGCAATCTGCAGGTGCTGCGAGGCTGTCTGTTTCGGCTGCATAAACTTCTACTATGTACCCGGCTTTTTGCCAGCTCAAGCTGTAACTCAATGACACGATGAACCGAAGTCCCGATGGCGAAGGCCTGCAGCGGCTGCGTGAGGCAGAAGTGCTGCTGCATGCGCTTTTCGGTCGCGGCCAAGCTGGCGATGCGATCGCCTATCGGCAGTTCCTGCAACGCTTGAGCACGCATCTGCGCGCGTTCTTGCGCCGTCGATTGTTCGGCTGGCCAGACGATGTGGAGGATCTCGTTCAGGAATGTCTGCTTGCAATGCACA
>JBBSRE010000493.1:0-1720 GCA_038243365.1 Burkholderiales bacterium
CGCCAAGCTTCAGCACAGCACGCGCTCCAACAACTGGAGCACCTACAAGGAATACGCGCAGATCATCAATGACCAGAGCCGCCGTCACATGACGTTGCGCGGCCTGTTCGAATTCAAGTTGGACCCCGCGAAAGCCATCTCGGTGGACGAGGTGGAGCCGGCCAAAGAGATCGTCAAGCGCTTTGTGACAGGAGCGATGTCGCTGGGTTCGATTTCTACCGAAGCGCATGCCACGTTGGCGGTTGCCATGAACCGCATTGGCGGCAAGAGCAACACCGGCGAGGGGGGTGAAGACGCGGCTCGCTATCGGCAGGAGCTCAAGGGCATCCCTATCAAGCAGGGCGACAGCTTGAAGAGTGTCATCGGCGCAGAAAACGTCGAGGTTGATTTGCCTTTGCTGGAGGGCGATTCGCTGCGCAGCCGTATCAAGCAAGTCGCGTCGGGCCGCTTTGGCGTCACGGCGGAGTACCTCAGCAGCGCGGACCAGATCCAGATCAAGATGGCGCAGGGCGCCAAGCCAGGCGAAGGCGGTCAGCTGCCCGGCGGCAAAGTGTCGCAGTACATCGGTAAGCTGCGCCACAGCGTGCCGGGCGTCGGCCTGATTTCCCCGCCTCCGCACCACGACATTTACTCCATCGAAGACCTGGCGCAGCTGATCCACGACTTGAAAAACGTCGCCCCGCACGCCAGCATCAGCGTCAAGTTGGTGTCTGAAGTGGGGGTGGGCACCGTGGCCGCGGGCGTCGCCAAATGCAAGAGCGATCACGTGGTGATCGCCGGCCATGACGGCGGTACGGGCGCATCGCCTTGGTCGTCCATCAAGCACGCGGGCAGCCCTTGGGAGATTGGTCTGGCGGAAACCCAGCAGACGCTGGTTCTCAACCGGTTGCGCGGCCGTATTCGGGTACAGGCCGATGGCCAGATGAAGACCGGCCGCGACGTCGCCATTGGCGCGCTGCTCGGCGCAGATGAATTCGGCTTCGCCACCGCGCCTTTGGTGGTGGAGGGCTGCATCATGATGCGCAAGTGCCACCTCAACACCTGTCCTGTGGGCGTGGCCACGCAGGATCCGCAGCTCCGCAAGAAGTTCTCCGGCAAGCCCGAGCATGTGGTGAACTACTTCTTTTTCGTGGCGGAAGAGCTGCGCCAGATCATGGCGCAACTGGGCATTCGCAAGTTTGACGACATGGTGGGCCGAAGCGACCTGCTCGACACGCGCAAGGGCCTGGAACACTGGAAAGCCAGCGGACTCGATTTTTCGCGCCTGTTTGCGCAGCCCACGGCTCCGGCTGAAACGGCGCGCTACCACATGGACGTGCAGGACCACAATATTGAGCACACACTGGATCGGAAACTGATCGAGCGCAGCCAGCCGGCCATTGAAAAGGGCGAGCGGGTTCGCTTCATCGAAGTAGCGCGCAACGTGAACCGCTCGGTGGGGGCGATGCTCTCAGGCGCGGTGACCCGCGTGCACCCGGAAGGTCTGCCGGATGAAAGCATTCACATCCAGATGGAGGGCACCGGAGGTCAGTCGTTTGGCGCTTTCTTGTGCAAAGGCATCACGCTGTATCTGATCGGTGACGCCAATGATTACACCGGCAAAGGTCTCTCGGGAGGCCGCTTGGTCGTACGCCCAAGTTTGGAGTTTCGCGGTGACGCTGCGCGCAACACCATTGTCGGCAACACCGTGATGTACGGCGCCACCAGCGGCTCGGCCTAC
>JBBSRE010000494.1:0-1702 GCA_038243365.1 Burkholderiales bacterium
AGAGTGCCATTGCTCAATTCAAACGCCGGGCGGAGCAGCTCAGCAAGGAGTTCGGATTCACCGGCTACGGACTGCGTGAGGTGTCGGTGGACAGCAGCAGTTCGGCCCCAGGTCCTATGCCGCGCATGGCGGCCATGAAAACTTCGTTTAGCTCCAGCGATTCCCCCGTGCCGGTAGAAGCAGGCAAAGCCGAGGTGACGGTGACGGTATCAGGCAGCGTACAAATGAAATAAAATTTGTTGCTAAAAGGGCCTCTAGCGCTTATGAATAGAGCGCGAGAAGCTATCAATTTAGTAGTGTTTGGTGGCGGGCACAGTCACATTGGCCTCCTAGCAGGTGCGGTGAGGAGTTGAGCCCGTGACCCATTTCGCTGCTGCCCACGCGCCAGCGCTTATTGCGCCAACCAGCCGCCGTCCATGTTCCACGCTGCTCCGCGGATGTTGTTGCCAGCTGCGGAGCAGAAAAATAGGGCGAGCTCCGCCAACTCTTCTGGCGTGGTGAATTGCATCGAAGGCTCCTTTTCCTTCAGCAGCATTTTCTTGGCGTCCTCGTTAGAGAGCTTGTGCTCGGCCGCCTTGGCATCCACCTGCTTTTGAACCAGCGGTGTCAGCACCCAGCCAGGGCAGATCGCGTTGCAAGTGACACCGGTGGTGGCGGTTTCCAGCGCCGTCACCTTGGTCAGGCCGACGATTCCGTGCTTGGCGGCCACGTAGGCGCATTTCTGGGCCGATCCCACCAAGCCGTGCACCGAGGCCAGGTTGATGATGCGGCCCCAGTTGGCGGCTTTCATGCCAGGAAGCGCCAATCGCGAGGTGTGAAACGCGCTGCTGAGGTTGATGGCCATCACCGCGTCCCAGCGCTCGACTGCGAAGTCTTCAATGTTGGCCACGTGCTGGATACCGGCGTTGTTCACCAGGATGTCGGCGCCGCCGAAGGTGCGCTTACATGCCTCCATCATGTCTTCGATATCCGCAACCTTGGACATGTCGGCGCCGTGGTAGTCGACCTTGATCTTGTGCGCCGCACCCGCTGCAGTGACTTCAGCGACAGCTCCTGCGCTATCTCCGAACCCGTTGAGCATGACGTTCGCGCCGCTAGCGGCCAGCGCGCGGGCGATGCCTAAGCCAATGCCGCTCGTGGAGCCTGTGACCAGCGCTGTTTTTCCCTGAAGCATGAGTGTCCTCCGATGAATTACGATGCAATGCCGCAATTATCCCGTGAACCCCTGGCGCGCCCCATCCATGATTGAACCTAGGCTGAATTACGTATCGTGTCCTGGTGCAGCGGCAAAAAGGGGCGCGTGCGGCGATCCGCTCTCCGGGGCAGAGCAGCGACAATCGCCAGGCCATCGCATGGCGTACTGGGAGTGGAACGCCACCGGAAATCCAGCCCACCCGCATGTGCTGGTTTGCGTTCACGGCCTCTCACGGCAGGCGCGCGATTTTGACACCCTCGCGCGCGCTCTCGCACCTCATATGCGGGTCATCTGCCCTGATGTGATTGGCCGAGGAGAAAGTGATTGGTTGGCAGATCCCCACGAGTATCAAGTGCCGCAGTACGCTTCAGACATGGTGGCTCTAGTGCATCAGCTGCACGCACAGGCGCCCATCGCCACCCTGGATTGGGTCGGTACCAGTATGGGCGGGCTCGTTGGCATGATCGTGGCCAGCTTGCCCCCCGGCGCTCTGCCTCTCCCGATTCG
>JBBSRE010000495.1:0-1697 GCA_038243365.1 Burkholderiales bacterium
CAGACCACACGCGGTCAGCACGCTGCTCGGCGTCATCGACGTTCTTCTTCCACGCAGGATCAAACCACTTGCCGGCGTACTGGCCGGCCTGCGCGGCAAACGCGCCGTGGATTTCCCAGTAATCGCGGCTGATGAATTTGCGAATTTTTTCTTCGCGCTCCACCACCAGCGAGAGCGTCGGCGTCTGCACTCGGCCCACGGTGGTCAAAAAGAAGCCGCCGCCTTGCGAGTTGAAAGCCGTCATAGCGCGCGTGCCGTTGATGCCCACCAGCCAGTCGGCCTCGGAGCGGCTGCGCGCGGCATCCGCCAGGCCTTGCATCTGCTCGTTGGTGCGCAGCTTGTCAAAGCCATCGCGAATGGCTTGCGGGGTCATGGACTGCAGCCACAAGCGCGTCACCGGCTTGCCCAAAGGCTTGGCACCACCCGCGTACTGCTCGATCAGGCGAAAAATCAGCTCGCCTTCGCGGCCCGCGTCGCAGGCGTTGATGAGCTGCGTCACATCCTTGCGCTTGGCCTGTTTGACCACGGCGTTCAAACGCGTCTTGGTTTTGTCCACAGGCTTCAAGTCAAAGCGGGGAGGGATGACGGGCAGGTTGGCGAAGCTCCACTTGCCGCGCTTGACGTCGAATTCTTCCGGCGCCTGGATTTCCACCAAGTGGCCGACGGCGCTGGTCACGACGTACTGCTCGTTCTCGAAGTGGTCGTCGTGTTTGTCGAACTTGCCGGCAATGGGCGTGAGGGCGCGCACGATGTCTTGTGCGACCGATGGTTTCTCTGCGATGACGAGGGTCTTGCTCATGGTGTTTCTTATTCAGGCTAACGTGCCGCGAAGCGACGTGCAGCACTCCTACAATCAGGTTCCTTCGCGCGTACACGCGTACGCGCAGGTGTGCATATTCAAAGTAACAGAAGTTTTGCCATGCCTTCCAACACGGGTTCGACACCCCCCGCCGGTCGCCGGCTCCAGACCCGCCGCTCGGGTGTACACGGCAAAGGCGTGTTCGCGGTGCAGGATATCGCCGAGGGCGAAGTGCTGATCGAATACACCGGCGAAGTCGTTAGCTGGCAGGCGGCGCAAGACCGGCACCCGCATGATCCGCTGCAGCCCAATCACACGTTTTACTTTCATGTGGACGAAGACCGCGTGATCGACGCGAAGTTCGGCGGCAACTCATCGCGCTGGATCAACCACAGCTGCGACCCTAACTGTTTTGCCGACGAGCGTGATGGCCGCATCTTCATCACCGCGCTGCGCAACATCCATGCGGGAGAAGAGCTGAACTACGACTACGGCCTGATCATTGAAGAGCGCTACACGCCCAAGCTGAAGGCTGAATATCCGTGCTGGTGCGGCGGAGACAACTGCCGCGGCACGCTGCTGGCGCCCAAACGTGGCGCGCGTGCGCCGGCGCCTCTGCCTAAAGTGGCCAAGGCGGCCAAAAGGGGTAAAGCGGCCAAAGCGGCCAAAGCGGGTAGAGCAGCCAAGGCTGCGAAAACAGATCAAGCGGTCCGCCCTGCCAAGGCGCCGCGCCGTAGTAATGCGTGATCAGGGCGTGTGACCAAGCCATGAGCAAGGCATGAGCGAACCGCTGCGCTGGCCGCTGGAAGCGCTGTGGGAGGCGCTGGCGCCGCGCCTGCCCGGCTTTACCGCCGAGATGCTGGCCAGTATCGATTCCACCAATTCCGAATGCATGCGC
>JBBSRE010000496.1:0-1671 GCA_038243365.1 Burkholderiales bacterium
GACGGCTGCAAACTCCCGTCAAACGCGTCCAAGGACTGGAGTGGCACCCGCGCGAACTTCGAACGGAAAGCGGCGAAGATGGAGCGCGCCGTTGCCCATCTGGTCAAGGCGCATGCCGAGCAGGATGCTAGCGAGGCGCTCGATCCCAACCAACACGAGCAGCGTGCGCACGAAGAACGCACCATCGCCACCTTGCGCAAAAACGCCGGCAAGCTGCGCACCGCGCTGGCTACCACCACCGAGCGCCTGGGCGCGAAAGGCAAGCCGATCAAGCGCAACCTGACGGACGCCGAAAGCGCCACGCTCAAGAGCGGTCACGGCGTGGTGCAAGGCTATATCGGCGTAGCGGCGGCCGATGGCGCATATCAGGTCATCGTCGAAGCGCAGGCGCACGGCACACCACAGGAGCATCATCTTCTCAAGCCGGTGATCGACGGCGTACGTGAACACTTTGCCGCCATCGGCGAGGCGGAGGCGATCGATGAAGCGGCCTATCTGGCCGATGCCGGCTACCACAGCGAACGTGGCCTGAAAGACTTGGCCACCGACCATATCGACGGCTACATTGCAGACGGCCAAATGCGCAAACGCGACCCACGCTACGTCGACGCCAGTGTGCACAAACCGGCGAGCAAGGCGAAGACCTTCCTGCCCAAAGACTTCACCTTCGATCGTGACCAAGGCACCTGCGTGTGCCCTGCCAACCAGACCCTCAAACTCAACAGTGCCAACGCCATCATCTCAGGCCGCAAGGCCACGGTGTTCAAAGGCACGACCGCCATCTGCGCAGCCTGTCCGCTGCGTAGCCAGTGTCTGCGCAAACCCGATGTCACTACCGTGCGTCAGGTGGCCTTCTTCGAGGGCAGCGTGGTGAACAAGTTACCCAACCCGCACTGCCGCGCCATGCGCGAGAAAATCGACAGTCCCCAAGGCCGTGCGATCTACGCTCACCGCATGGGCCTGATCGAGCCGGTGTTCGGTCACACCCAGCAACGCGGCCTGCGCCGCTTCACGCTGCGCGGCCAGGCCAAGGTCGACACGCAGTGGAAGCTGTTCTGCATTGTCCACAACGTGGCCAAATTACAGCTCTACGGCAAGATGGCCGCCTAGGCGGGGAAGTGCCCGCAAAACACGCCTCCATACAGCGCGTATTACGGCTGAAAATCAGCCCGTCAGCGATCGACGAATGACAGTCGAGATTCGTTGGTACCGCCAAAACGAAAATCCGCCAGCGCGGCGGATATCGTGAAGATCGGAAATGGGTTTTTCTACAGCTTCAACATCCAACCTCTCCCAAATGTTAGGAAAGTGCCTCGACGCCGCGCGATGGTCTCGCGATCTCCACGCAGCGTTGGCTGGTACGTCGATCTGCAGGTGGCGACCCCAGACCGCGACTGCCGCATGGCTGAACCCGCGGGGTGCTCGTGCTGTAGCTCACGCCTGAACAACCGGCGGAGCAACGATAGTGGCAGGGCCATGGTGCCGCCAGAGGCTTTCCCTATACTCACTGTTCCACTGGTGGGACGCCGGGCGTCGATGAACGACTTGAACGACCTGTTCTACTTCGCGCAGGTGGTCGAACACGCTGGCTTCGCACCCGCTGCGCGTGCGCTCGGCCTGCCCAAGTCCCGGTTGAGCCGGCGCATCGCCGCGCTGGAGGATCGCCTCGGC
>JBBSRE010000497.1:0-1668 GCA_038243365.1 Burkholderiales bacterium
GCCCAGATCAAGGCAGCACTCGACCAGCGCGGTGGGCCGCCCGGTGGCACTCGCCTCCGCCGACAACCTGCTGCACCGCCACGGCTGGAGAAAGCTGGTGCCTGATAAGCGTCATCCGCAAAGCGATGCGGCGGCGCAAGAGGATTGGAAAAAAAACTCTGCCAGACACTCAAGGAAATCCGAGACAAGTGGGCGCAAGGCGGTGCAATCCGCTTGATGTTCCAGGACGAGGCGCGTTTCGGGCGCATCTCGGACATCCGCCGCTGCTGGGCGCCAAAGCCACTGCGGCCGCTGTGCCAGGCCATGCTCACCCACCAGTACACCTACGTCTACAGCGCCGTGGACGTGTGCACCGGCGAGCTCGACAGCCTGATCCTGCTGCACGTCAACACCGCATGCATGCAACTGTTCCTGAATGAAGTCTCCGCCCGCCACCCCGACGGGCTCATCGTGATGGTCATCGACGGGGCGGGCGGGCACCGCGCTCACGCGCTCGAAGCGCCACACAACATCTGCCTGCTCAAGCTGCCGCCCTACGCCCCCGAGCTCAACCCCGTC
The DNA here is from genome assembly GCA_038243365.1 of Burkholderiales bacterium. GTDB lineage: Bacteria > Pseudomonadota > Gammaproteobacteria > Burkholderiales > Burkholderiaceae_C > Simplicispira. Next base: position 559 of record JBBSRE010000497.1, read on the forward strand.
GAGCACCTGTGGGACGAGTTGCGCGAGAAGTTCTTCCATAACCCGGTCTCCCAAAGCCTCGATGCACTGGAAGTGCATCTGGCACATGCCCTCCAGAGCTTGGAGCGCAACCCCCACACCGTCGCCTCCATCGACTCCTGGCCATGAATCATCGGGGCGATTTTGGTTGCACTATTGAATTGGAAATAGAAGTACCTGCGTCGGATGCTCGACCTGGCGTTGTTCCCGGAAATCTGGCAGTTGCGCACCAGCCTTTGACGCGCCGACTTGACGCCGCACGCAATTGCGCGCAAAGGCCCGCCCTTCCGGTTGGCTCCACGACATTTCTCAGATCAAGAGCTGGAGACTGAGCTTCCGCCGTTGGTTTCTTTTCAGCCGCTTGGTCCGTTGAAAGCGCCTGCGAATCGGATGCCATCAAGCATCCATCGTTGGCGCCCTTTTTGTGTTGCTTTTCGTGAAATCATCCTTCTGATGCCAACTGCGCTTCGCGCTTTCTAGAATTCACCAATGGACATTGCCGACCTCCGCAAGAGTTACGATCGCGCTGAACTCGATGAGCGCGAGTCGCACGCCGACCCACTTCACCAGTTCGACCAATGGTTAAAGGAAGCCCTTGCGGCCAGCGTGCCCGAGCCGAATGCAATGACGTTGGCTACCGTCGGCAGTGATTTGCGCCCGAGCACACGCATCGTGCTCGTCAAAGGCTATGACGCGCGAGGCATTGTCTGGTTTACGAACTACGACAGCCGCAAAGGCCGACAGTTGGCCGGCAACCCGTTTGCCGCGCTGCAATTCCATTGGGTTGAACTGGAACGCGTGGTGCGTATCGAAGGCGCGGTCGAACGCCTAGAAGCCAGCTTGAGCGACGACTATTTTAGTAGCCGCCCACTGGGCTCGCGCATTGGCGCGTGGGCTTCGCCGCAAAGCGAACCGATCGAGAGCCGCGCGGTGCTCGAAGCGAACGCCGACCGCTACACAGCCGAATTCGGCGAGGACGTCCCGCGCCCACCGCACTGGGGCGGCTACCGGCTCGCACCCGATCGCTGGGAGTTCTGGCAAGGGCGCAAGAGCCGTTTGCACGACCGGTTGCGCTACTGCAAGGCCGACGCA
>JBBSRE010000498.1:0-1630 GCA_038243365.1 Burkholderiales bacterium
GCGACGAAATGGATCGCATTTTGGGTTTGGAACTGGGCGCCGACGATTACCTTCCCAAACCCTTCAGCCCGCGCGAATTGGCGGCCCGGGTGCGCTCGCTGCTGCGCCGCGCCCAGCTCACCGCGCCGGCGCCACCCGAAGCTGCACACCACAACGGCTTGCACGACGACCGCAGTGGCCAGCGGATGTCCTTGCGAGGCCAACCACTGGAGCTGACCCGGCGTGAATACCGCCTGCTCTCGCACCTGCTGTCGGGCGCGGGCCGCATTCACTCGCGTGACGCACTGCTGGCAGCGGCCTGGGGCAACGAGAGCGAAAGTACAGACCGAACGGTAGACACGCACATCAAGACCTTGCGCGCCAAGCTGCGGCAGGCGGACCCGGACCACGACTACATCAGCACGCACCGGGGCATGGGGTACTCGATATGACCCCCATGCCATTGGAAGCCCCCCCCTGTGTCGCTTCGCTCCTTCCCCCGTTGGGGGACGCCACTGGTGGCCCGGCGAAGCCGGCTCCACGGCGGCTGCTGGTATGGGCGTGCTGCGGTGGCCACCGCTCGGGTCGCGTAATGCGGCTGGGCATTCGACTGCTGTTTGCGTTTTTTCTGATCAACGGCATCGCGGCGTTCTTTGTGCTGCGGGTGTTTGTGGTGGAGATCAAGCCCAGCGTTCGCGAGGTGATGGAAGACATGATGGTGGACACCGCCAACCTGTTGGCGGAACTTGCCAGTGACGATTTGGCGAGTGGGCGTCTGCAGGCGGGGGGGCAGGACAGCGCTTTCGCCCGGCATGTGCGCCAGTACGCTAGCCGGCCGGTGGATGCCGCGATTTGGGGTTTGTCCAAACAATTGCTGGACTACCGCATTTACGTCATGGACACGGCGGGCCTGGTACTTTTCGACTCCCAGGGCAAAGACGTGGGTGCCGATTTTTCGCAATGGCGCGACGTGGTCCTCACGCTGCGCGGCGAGTACGGCGCGCGCTCTACCCGCGACGCCCCGGACGACGCTACCAGCGGTGTCATGTACGTATCCGCGCCGATTCTGGTGCAAGGCCGTATCGCAGGGGTGCTGACGGTGGGCAAGCCGACCCGCAGCGTGCAGCGTTTCATCGACCGTGCTGAACGCAAGGTGCTGATGGGAGGCTTGCTGCTGCTGGCGCTCTCCGCTGCAGTGGGCGTGGCGGTGACTTTGTGGATGGTGGCCAAGGTGCGCCGCCTGCGCGACTACGCCCTGAGCGTGCAGGGCCCCGCTGCAGGTGGTGGTGCAGGTAGCTTGCTATCGCCGGCAGTCTCAGCGCTGCCCATGCCGCGCGTTCCCGGCGAACTGGGCGACCTGGCCCGCGCCATGGAACGCATGCGCGAACGCCTGGAAGGGCACGGCTATATCGAGGCCTACGTCAAAGCGCTGACGCACGAACTGAAAAGCCCGGTAGCTGCGATCCGCGGCGCCGGCGAACTGTTGCAAGACCCGTTGCCCGACGCGGACCGCGCACTGTTCGCATCGCAAGTGGTGCAGCAAAGTGAACGCTTGCAGCGGCTGATTGACAGGCTGCTGGAACTGAGCAAGCTGGAGCAGCGCCAGCATGCAGAGCCGCACGTCCGTGTCGCGCTTCAAGATTGCGCCAGC
>JBBSRE010000499.1:0-1576 GCA_038243365.1 Burkholderiales bacterium
AATTCGCGTGCGAGCAGCTTGCGACGCCGGCCCGGCGTACCCAGGATGTAGACCACGATGGACAGCGGCAGCGCGCCGTAGAGCACAAAAGTGACGACGGCCCCCAGCACGGTGCCGTTGCTACTGGTCGCTTCTGCGACGGCCATCAACACGACGACATAAAACCAAGCAATCACGACGATGTACATCGACGCTCCCGGAAAAGGTGAAGGTGAGTCATGGGCGTTACGATAGCAGCGGCGGCCGCAAGGACGCGTCCGTCCCACACCAGGCGGCTACCGCCCACGAGGAGACAGCATGACGACACCATCCCCAGGCATGCCCGGCGCACAGCCGTTGCAACAGATGCTCGGCGAGAGCTGGCAGCGTGCACTGCACGCATTCGAGCAGATCGAGCTGCCCGCCATGGGCGACGGGAGCGCCAAAACCCTGCGGCTGGCGCCGCAGAAGGTGCAAGAACTCCAGACGCAGTATCTGGAAGAAGCGGCGCAGCTCTGGGCTAGCGGCGTGCAGGCGAGCCAGTCGCCTGACAAACGCTTTGCAGGAGAAGCATGGTCAGGCAATCCGATGGCCTCCTTCACTGCGGCGGTCTATCTGCTCAATGCTCGCACTTTGATGGGCCTGACAGACGCGATCGAATCCGACGAAAAGACCCGGTCCCAGGTGCGTTTTGGTGTCGAGCAGTGGCTGGCGGCCATGTCGCCCAGCAACTTTCTGGCGTTCAATGCCGAAGCCCAGCGCAAAGCGGTGGAAAGCAGGGGCGAGAGCATTGCCAAAGGCATTGCCAACTTGCTGCGCGACGTGCGCCAGGGCCATGTATCCATGACGGATGAAACCCTTTTTGAGGTCGGTCGCAACGTGGCCACCACGGAAGGTGCGGTGGTCTTTGAGAACGAGCTGTTCCAATTGCTTGAGTACAAGCCCCTGACCGACAAGGTGTACGAGCGCCCATTTTTAATGGTGCCACCCTGCATTAACAAGTTCTACATCCTTGATCTGCAGCCTGAGAACTCCCTCATTCGCTATGCAGTGGCACAGGGCCACCACACCTTCGTCATCAGTTGGCGCAACCCGGATGCTTCGATGGAGAGCAAGACCTGGGACGACTATGTCGAGGATGGCGCCATTCAGGCGATCACATCCGTTCAGGATCTCACCGGCGCCTCCAAACTCAATACGTTGGGTTTCTGCGTGGGCGGAACCATTCTCAGCAATGCGCTGGCCGTACTGGCTGCGCGGGGCGAGGAGCCCGCTGCCAGCGCGACCTTTCTCACCACGCTGATCGATTTCACCGATACCGGCATCCTGGACATCTTCATCGATGAGCAGTCGGTGCGCATGCGCGAGCTGCAAATGGGCAAGGGCGGCATGATGAAGGGCCAGGATCTGGCCTCCACCTTCAGCTTTTTGCGCCCCAACGATTTGGTGTGGAATTACGTGGTGGGCAACTACTTGAAGGGCGACACGCCGCCGCCATTCGACCTGCTTTACTGGAACAGTGACAGCACCAATTTGCCTGGCCCGTTTTACGCGTGGTATCTGCGCAATACCTATCTGGACAACAAGATGGTTGAGC
>JBBSRE010000500.1:0-1548 GCA_038243365.1 Burkholderiales bacterium
CGCAGTGGGTTTAACCATGAAGCCTGCGCAGCGTCATCGGGTAGTCGGCAACCCCGAGTTCAGCAGCTCACGTATCAGCTTTTGTGCCAGGGCCGACAGTGCTTCTCGGCTCCAGCCGCTCCTGCCGCCCGTGCCGGTCCACAGAATGTCACCCGACGCGACGTCCAGGATCTGCAGGGTCATGCCGGCCGCTGGTTCGCCATCGACGCCCACCTTGTAGCGCCATTCGTCCACGGCGCCCGTCAGTGCATAGCGGATCTGCTGCTCACGCGCCCAGGCCAGCGCCTCTTGTGTGCGCTTGTCATCGCCTGCATCAAACAAGGCTTCCTGCTGGGTACCGGGAACGTAGCGCTGCACCTTGCCGACTTTGGTGTGGAGCAGCGCTAATGCAATGGCCTCCGCGCGATTGCCGGCCAGTGGCGTGTCGGTGTGGTTGGCAAACGGAAGAACCACCCAAGTCGTCTGGGGAGCCAGGGTGGGCGCAGCACCGGTGTCTATGGTGGAACACGCGCTCAGGGCCACCAAAGCGAGGCCGGTGGCCAGCCCCGTCACGAGGCGAATCAGGGTGCGGGTAGGTTGCATGGTGTGTTTCCTCGGGGCTTAAAAGTGAAGACGGTAGCTCAGCGAAACGTCACGCGTAATGTCGCGCGACTGGATGCCGGAGCGCGCAAAACCGGCGCTGATGGCGAGATGGTCGTTGGCAAACAAGCTGCCGGCAAGACCAAAGCGCACGCCATAGCCTGGGCCCAGTTCGCTGTGCCAAGTCGGGCTGATGCTCGCATAGGGGCGAATCGCGCGTGAATACTCTTCGGCGTAGCGCATGTTGGTGGAGAGCTCCATGCCGAAAAACTGAAAGTTGTCGGGCAGAAAAAAATCTCGGCCGACATCGCCGGAGTTCGGTGGCAGATAGCGGCGATAGGCCAGACCGCCATCGGCCAGCGCTGCGGGGTCCTGTCGGTTGTAGCGGTGCGCCGACCAGAAAGCACTCCATTCGAGTGAAGGGGCATCCTGCCGATAGGTATGCCTGTATTGCACGCCAGTGTGCTGGCCAGTGCCTAAGTGGGCACCTGTTTGCAGTGCATATTGATCTCGCGAATGCGTGAAACTCAGCTGGTCAAGCCGGCTGAGCTGGTAGCGCAAGCTGGCCGACGCGGTGCGCTTCATGCCCGCGACGCGCAGTATCAGGCTCTCATCAGTAGGAAGCTGCATTCCCAGATCTACATGGAACGACAGACGGCTGTCTATTCGCTGCTCGTGGGAGAGGTTGAAAGGCGTTGTGGTGCGGTCGCCTTGACGGCTTGAAGCCGTCAGCACGGTTTCGCCGTCCAGGTGGCGCCAGCGCAACAGTGCTTCCAATCGTCGTTCGTCGGGCGGGTTGCGGATGACGGTCGGGTCGGTGGCTGCGCGCTGGAGGGTGCTCGCCTGCAGGTCCAGCGACAAACGGGGGCTGAGGGCCAAATGGAGGATAGCGTCTTCGCGCCGTTCATTCATGCCGCCCAGATCCAGGTAAGCCACCTTGGCCGCAACATGGTCGCTGAACGCCAGCAG
>JBBSRE010000501.1:0-1526 GCA_038243365.1 Burkholderiales bacterium
GCCCAGCTGCGCGAGTACGGCGTCCTTCATGGCGTTGCCCCTCCTTCTGCGCGTCGCTCGGCGATGTGGGCGATCAGCTGCTGCGCCAGCACCCGTTTGCTGGCGCGTGGCAGCTCGGTATGGCCGCTCTCGTCTATCAGCACAAGCGCGTTGTCATCTTGGCCGAAGGTTGCAGGTCCGATGTTGCCGACCAGCAGCGGCACGCCTTTGCGCGTGCGCTTGGCGGTGGCGTGAGCCAGCAGATCGCTGCTCTCGGCAGCAAAGCCCACGCAGAACAATGCGCCGCTGCGAGCCCGCTCCGAACGGGCGACTGCCGCCAGGATGTCTGGGTTCTCCACAAACGCCAGCGTTGGCGCGTCGCCGCTGCCGTCCTTCTTGATCTTCTCGCTCGCCTGTTGTGCGGGGCGCCAATCGGCCACTGCAGCAGTCGCTATGAAAATATGAGCTGCTTGCGCAAGCGGAATAACCGCTTCAGCCATATTTCTTGCTGAAATCACATCCACCCGGCGTACACCGCGCGGCGTCGGCAGGCTGACCGGGCCGGCGACCAGTGTGACCTCTGCGCCGGCTTCGCGGGCGGCCCGGGCGATGGCAAACCCCATCTTGCCGCTGGAGTGGTTGGTGATGCCGCGTACCGGGTCGATGGCTTCGAACGTCGGTCCCGCTGTGACCAGCACCTGCCTGCCGGCCAAAGTTTTGGGTTGGAAAGACGCGATCACTTCTTCCAACAATTCATCGGGTTCCAACATGCGGCCGTCGCCGACCTCGCCGCACGCCTGGTCGCCACTGTTGACGCCCAGCACGCAGGCACCGTCGGTCTGCACTTGGGCAAGGTTCCTCTGGGTTGCCGGGTGCGCCCACATTTCGCGATTCATGGCGGGCGCCAGCAGCAAAGGCACGCGCCCGACGGGACGGGCCATGCACATCAGCGCGAGCAAGTCGTCTGCTGCGCCATGGGCCAGCTTGACCAGAAAATCCGCACTGCACGGCGCGATCAGAAGGGCGTCTGCGTCGCGGCTCAGGTTGATGTGCGGCATGTTGTTCGCCTCGCGTGCATCCCACTGCGAGGTGTAGACGCTGCGGCCACTCAGGGCCTGCATCGTGATCTGCGTGATGAACCGCTCCGCGGCTTCGGTCATCACGACCTGCACCGTCGCGCCCGCCTTGATGAGCGCGCGACACAACTCTGCCGCCTTGTAGCAAGCGACCCCGCCAGTGAGCCCGAGCACTATGTGTTTACCTGCCAAATCGGTCATGGTGGCAATGTAGCAGAGGCGTTTGCGCGGGCGCCCATCCAAGGAGCGCCGCCTATAATCCCGCTTTCCCACCACCTTGAAACGACATGACCAAATTCGTCTTCGTCACCGGCGGTGTGGTGTCTTCCCTGGGCAAGGGAATCGCCTCAGCCTCCCTTGCCGCGATCCTCGAGTCGCGGGGCCTCAAAGTCACCCTCATCAAGCTCGACCCGTACATCAACGTGGACCCGGGCACAATGTCGCCGTTCCAGCACGTCGAGGTTTTCGTCA
>JBBSRE010000502.1:0-1502 GCA_038243365.1 Burkholderiales bacterium
CGGGGGGTGTGAGTAGGTTTCCAAACATATGGAGGCTTGTTAAGCATCCTTTGTGCCAAGCAGCGCGTCGGCCCGTCGGTCATTGAACGCTGCCCACGGCTCTCGACCTCGCCGACGACCGTTGGCCGAGGACTACCGCCTTTTCAAGTCGAGCTGCTGGCGAACGCGACAGGGCTTATCGCCCGCACCGACTACTTGCGCTCTTCCGTCGGCCGCAGGCGACACGGATTCGTACCGCGCCCGCGCCATACGAAACGTCAGGTTCCAGCGCTGCGCGCCGAGGAGCGGGTGATCGCCATCCTTCAGTGGATTGACGCCGTGGTAGCTCATGCGGGCCGGGCCACCCCAGACCACCACATCGCCATGCGCCAGCCGCACGCGCTGCACTGGGTCGCTACGCTGCAGCCCGCCCCATAAGAAAACGGCTGGCAAGCCGAGCGAGACCGACACGATGGGCGCGCCGAGGTCGGCTTCGTCTTCGTCGCGATGCAAGCTGAGTTTGTTGCCCGGCAAGTAGCGGTTCATCAGGCAGGCATCGGGCGCAAAACCGGGGTGGCCGGCTGCCGCCGCGGCCGCGCTGGCCTGCTCGGCCAGCCAACTCGGCATGGCAGGCCAAGGTTTGCCACTGACCGGGTCAACGTTGCTGTAGCGGTAGCGCTGCGCATCGGACAGCCAGCCCCAGGAGCCGCAGTTGGTCATGCCGACCGACATGGCCGCACCCCCCGGGCGCTGCATGGTGCGAAAAGGCGCCACCGCCGTGACTTGTTCCACCGCGTCCATCAAGCGCGAGGCTTCTGGGGCAGCCCAGCCTGGCAGCAGCATGGCACCCGGCGCGAGCGCAATCGGCTTCGCAAGTGGCCCAGCGCCGGTCGGCGAGATGTCAGTGCTGGGAAACAGCTCCAGCGAACCCGCGCGTGACAGAGGGCGCAAAAGGCGCAAAGGGCGATCAAGCACCATCCATCTCCTCACAACCAGGGTCGTTGCCAGCGCGTGCCACTGATTCTATGGAGCCAAGCGCTGACTGCCCGCAAATCGCAGCACCGCCTCCAGCATGCGTTGCACATGCGGCTGCACTTGGGCGGCACGTTCTGGCAGGTACTGAAATGGCAGCTCTTCTTGCATGTACGTGCACTGCGTCATTTCCAGCTGCACCGCGTGAATCCCGCGCGCGGGCTCTCCGTAGTGGCGCGTGATGTGGCCACCCTTGAAACGGCCGTTGAGCACTGCGGTGTAGCCGGACGCTTCTTGCGCGACCCGCAGAAGCTCTTGCGCCAGCTCCGGCGCGCAGCTGGCGCCGTCGGCCGTACCGAGGTTGAAGTCGGGCAACTTGCCTTCAAAGAAACGTGGCAGCACCGACCGGATAGAGTGCGCGTCCCACAACATCGCCACCCCATGGAATTGGCGCAGGCGATCGAGCTCGGCACGCAGTTGGGCGTGGTATGGCGCCCAAATGGCATCACGGCGCTGCCCGATCTCATTGGCATCGGGGATGTCGCCACCGC